>JAXDPV010000109.1:0-3073 GCA_034668185.1 Actinomycetota bacterium | reverse complement strand
GAAGGTGCCGGGCTGACCAAAGGACTTGATGTCGACTGCGGAGTGTCGCGTGAACCACGACTGCTGGAACAGGAACTCGCTCGCCATCCACGAGAAGATCAGCGTGGCCACCGCGAGATAGAGACCGCGGACCCGTAGGGCGACCATGCCGAGCAGCATGGCGACCAATGCCGACGCCGCTCCCGCCCACAGCATGTTGACGGGAAAGGTGATCTTGAGACTCGCGATCACGTACCCCGTCGTATACGCCCCCACGCCGACGAGGCCGGCGTGGCCGAGAGAGATCTGCCCCACCCATCCGACCAGCACGACGAGCGAGACGGCCACCATGGCGTAGTACGCGGCGAGGTCGGCCGTGCCGACCAACGAGAACGACACGAACGGGAGCCACGGAAACACGAGGGCGACGATCACGCCCACGACCGCAACCGGGTTTCCGACGTACCGCCACTCGCGGCCGCTCATGGCGGGGACGGCGTCGCTCACAGCGCCCCGTTCCGCACGTCGGACGCGACATAGCGCTCGCCGCGGGCGCCCATCACGACGAAGGCGAGGATCGCGAGGAGCAATTGCGCGCTGCCGTTCGCCTTCTGCAGCTTCTCGATCGCTGGTACGAGTCCGAGCGTGCCGCCAACAATGGCGGCACCTATGAGGGCGCCGGGAAGGCTGCCCAGTCCCCCGATGAGGGCGGCCACGAGCGCGGGCACCGCCTGCAGGGACAGCACGACCGGGTGCAGGATCGTGACCGAGGCGAGGAGGATGCCGGCCAACCCCGAGGTTGCCCCGCCGAGCACCCAGGCCGCGGACGTCGCGAGTTGGGGGTCGACGCCCATCAGCGACGCGGCCCGAGGATTGTCGGCTGCACCTCGCATGGCAAGGCCGATGGGCGTCAGCTGCAGAAGCCCATATAGCGCAGCCGCCACGAAGAGCATGACGACGAACAACCCGATCTCACCGACCTGGATGGCCGAGTTGCCGACGTTGATCTGACCCTCAGGGAAGACGCGAGGCGCGAGCTGTCCGCCGGTCCCCCAGATCTTCCCCGCACCGGAGACGAGGAGGCCGAAGGCGGCGACGGTGCCGACGGTTTGGGCCGTGGTCGACACCGAACGCAGCGGTCTGACGAGCGCGCGCTCGATGCCCCAGCCGAGTGCGCCCCCGGCGACGACCCCGAGCGGTAGGGCCAACAGCGTGGGTAGGCCGGCATCGACCAGCGACTTCACGAGATACGCCGGAACCATGGCCATCGCGCCGTGGGCGAGGTTGAGCACCTTCGATGCTCGGTAGATGACGACGAGGCCGAGCGTGAAGATGGCGTACGCGCCGATCAGCGGTAGCGAGAGCAGCAGGAATTGAAACAACCGGGTCATGCGCTCTTCCTCACTACCCGGGCACGCGGCCCGGGTGCGGGTCTTGCAGGAAGCCGGTGCCCACCTCGGCGAACCCGAGGAAGTCGCCCCCGGCCGTAGCGACGCGGAACGGCTGGGCGGCGTTGTTCGCGAAACGGCTGCTCTTCCACGACAGCGGTGACGACAGCCCCGACTCGAAGGTGATCGAGTCGAGGGCGGCCTTGAGGTTCGCCCGAGTCAGGTCCGGCCCCACCTTCTCCAGGGCGGCGACGAACACCTTCATACCGATGTATGAGCCTTGGAGGAACTGGTTGTTGACGTCGACCTGTGGGTCGACGGAGCGGACGTCGTCGACGTACGCAGCCACGTCCTTTTCACTCGACAGACCGCCGATGGGTGGGTTGTAGCCGGTCCATACGAGCATGCCGTCGCAGGCCGCCTTGCAATCACGGGCAAAGCGCTCGTTGAAGAGCGGCTGGGCACCACCCGTCATGATGCGTCCGAACCCCCGGCGGCGACCGGTGTCGGCGAGCTGGGGCTGGCTGTTGATGTAGGTGTTGGCGGTCTCGGGTGTGAGCAGCATGGCGACGAAGTCGCACCCTTGCGGGCCGCACTGCTCGTTGAAGGAGTTGGCCTCACCGCTGTACTTGCTCTGTTCCGGCAACAGAGGGACATCCGCCTTCGGCTTTGCTCCGGTGAGTTCGGACACGTACTCGACGAAGGCGTCGTGGCCCTCGACGCCGAAGCGGTACTTGTTGTCGTAGACGATGCCGAACGTGCGGGCGCCGTTGTCGAACGCGTACTTCGTCATGATGCGCATCGTGGCCACCGTCGACGTCGCAACCGGCCACACCCACGGGCTCGAGTACTGCTCCTTGAGCATGCCGTCGCTGCCCACGACCGGGATGGCGGCATCGTCGATGGTGTGGTTGATGATGGCCTGTGTCAGCCCTTCCGACGATGGCACTACGGGGAGGGCGAAGTAGTCCTCCTTGGCGAAGGTGGCGATGTAGAGGCCCCCACGCGGCGCCGACCACCCGTCGTCGACCAGCTTCAGGTCGAGGAGGCGTCCGCAGATGCCGCCGGCGGCGTTGACCCGGTTGACGACGGCTTGCATGCCGATGTAGGCCGTGCCGAGGAACGACGCGCCCGTGCCCGAGCGGACGTTGGTTGCCGCCAGCTTGATCCGGTTGCCGGAGACACCAGGAGCGGTCTTGCCACCATTCCGCCCGGCCTTGCACTCGAGGGCCGCAGCCGACTTCGACGCTCCGCCGCTCTGCGTACCGCTGGCAGTACCCGTGCGACCTGCACCTCCGGTGCTCGCGCCGGTGCCTGCTGACGAGGCCCCCGTGCCTGTGCCGCCGATCCCGCCCTCGCCGGAACCGGTTCCGCCGTCGGCCGCGCCGACGTTGGCGACCGATTCGGTGTCCCCGCGGCCGGTGCCGAGCGACTCGAGCCCGGCGTCATGAGCCTGCTCGGCCGGGGGCTCGATGGCGATGAACGAGAGCGCGGCCAGAACGGCGACGATCAGCAGTGCTACACGCCAAGGTCGGGTCGCAGGCAAGGGAATGGCTCCTTGGTTCTTCGCAGAGTGCGTCTAGGGATGTGGCCGGAGTGCCGGGGGTCAGCGAGTAATACGACGGAGAAAGGCGGGTGTGTCACCAAACCGTCCTGGTCACGCGCTCCTGGCGATGGCGAGGAGGCGTGGGCGGCGGGCAAGCGCC
>JAXDPV010000108.1:0-15489 GCA_034668185.1 Actinomycetota bacterium | reverse complement strand
AGCGGCGCCGATTGGCCACGCGCGGTCGATCTTGCTGATCCACGCCGCCGCCCGCGATTCGACGTCGTCGGCGACTACGTCGCGGAGGCGCGGGTATGCGGCCGCGCCCGTCCGCTTCCGGTTGGTGCAACTCAACACGATGTGCAACTCGGTGGTCTTCACTGGGCCGCCTAGTCGGAGAATTAACTGCACGGCTGAGGAGCCCGATGGGGCCCGAAAACTGCAGCAGCTGCCGCGTGTCGCAGCGTAGCTCACGTCGGACCCGGCTGGGTACACCGCCCTCGAACTGCCGAAATCCGCCACGTCGGCAGGTTGTCCGAGGACAACTGCAGGACTGGCCTCGTCCTTGGCTCCCAACAATCGCGGCGCCGCGGCCAGGGAGTCCCTGTTGCCGGCGGGCGAGAACCGGACCGCGCACAAGCGCCACTATTCATACAGCCACTAACGCGGCCACCGCATCAGTCGGGTCGGCGACGCGGTAGCAGCCCATCCGGCGGCGTCAACTCTGCCCAATGCGAGTACGGCGCCCGAGTTGGGGAAGTCCCGCACGCGGCGTAGGCGTCGTCGGACCATAGGCCTCCAACCCGAAGTCTCTGGTCGGGATGACGAGGTGGTGCCGCGCGCGCTCAGCTGTAGCGGGGTGGTCTGCGGTGCAGTACCTCGTAGCCGAACGCCGGCCAAGATGGCGAGGTGAAGGAACGGTTTCTGCGGGCAGACGACGAGCTCCGGGACGAAGGTGCAGTCGTGATCCGACGTGGCGAGCTTGCTCCCGACCTCCTGCGGATCGACGCGCTTCGGAACTACTCCGTTTACGGCACTTATGGCATCTCTGTGTTCGCGGTCGAGGACGCGACTCTCGATGAGCCTGTCCCAGCAGCCACCGCTGGTCCGCTTCGAGCGCCTCACGCTCATGACCGTCGGCACCATCCGCTCGGCCGGGCTGCGTCTCGACCCGACCGGGAGGAACGCCCGCCACTACGACATCGGCTTCGACGACCTCGATGACGGGATCACCAGGTTGTGCACCTGCGAGCACCGAGTGGTCGTGAACTCCTACCATGAACCTTGAGATACGGCCTGGGATGGTCAGTGCTAGCCGATGCGCGAGACCAATCGGCCGTCCGCCCGGGGGCGATGCTGCTGGCCGGCAACCGGTACGGCCAGGCCGTCGTGCGGGTCGTAACCATCGACGACGACGGCCAGGTGCACTTCACCATCCTCCCCGGCTCCGTCGCGAAGAACCGGCACCTCCTTCACCGCACCGTCGCGTGATCTCGCGGCCGTAGGGTTCCCGCCTTTCAGGGTTGAGGCGATACGCTGCCTTCACGACCATCTCGTGCGAGCTTCGTCAAACCGGAAGCGCTCGCCTTTTCACGGGCATTTGTCGGTCGATCGGCGAACTGCCTAGGCAGGGTGCTTAGGCAGGCGCCCCGGCACACTCGGCACTGCATGGAAACGTCGGGCGACAAACCCGATGATCGGGGAGCCAGGACTAACCCCCGCCACCATCTGACTCAAGTCCCAGGTCTCTGGCCTGGGACTTTGTCGTTGGGGACCAACCGTGTCCGCTGGCTGAACCGCAAAGTCGCTGGTAGCGAGGTCGCAGGTTCAAATCGACTCGCGCCACGACGTCGCTCCAACTGTCAGCCCGGTGGATCGGTGTCGGGCCGCTCGCGAAGGCCCTGTCTCTCGATGTGCTGGCGGACGATCCGGGCGAGGATCGCCGCGGCCTCGGAAGGGAGCACCAGCGGCCCAGCGATGGCGATGTTGTCATCAGGTCCCGGGTCCAGGTGAAGGACTTGCTGGAACGGTTCTGACGGCTGGGGTGGAGTGGTCATGAAGCGACGTTCGCATGGCCGGTCATCATGAGCCTTGACTCATTATGAGGTATGACTCATACTAGGTAGGTGTGGGAGGTCGAGGTCACCGACCAGTTCGTGGAGTGGTGGCGCGACCTCATGCCCGACCAGCGGGAATCGGTGACCGACCGGGTCGACCTGCTGGCTGAGCGCGGACCGGATCTCGGGCGCCCGGTCGTCGACCGCATCCAGACCTCTCGGCACCACAACATGAAGGAGCTCCGGGCGGCCAGGGGTGGGGCACTGCGGGTGCTGTTCATGTTCGATCCACGCCGACAGGTCATCCTGCTCATCGGCGGCGACAAGAGCGGCGAGTGGAGCGCCTGGTATGAGTCGGCGGTCCCGCTGGCTGACGATCTCTATGACGACTACCTCGACGAGCTGCAACGAGAAGGGTTGATCTGATGGCACGAACCAAGTTCTCTGATCTCCGCAAAGAGGTCGTCGATCGTCCGGGCGCTCGGGAGCGCCTCGCCGCCCAGCGGGCCGAGACGATCGAGGAGATCCGGCTCTACGAGCTCCGGCACACCGAAGCGGTGAGCCAGGCCGAGCTCGCCGGGCGCCTGGACGTCACCCAAGGAGCCATCTCCAAGCTCGAGCACTCTGAGGACGTCCGTGTTTCGACCCTCCGCCAGTACCTCGAAGCACTCGGAGCACGCCTGGAGCTCGTCGCCGTGTTCGAAGACGAAGACCGGCGAGTTCCCATCCACCTCGGCAAGGACAGCGCTGCCTGAACAGCCAGCGGTGGCCCTACTCCGCGTTCGCTGGGTCTCCCAACCAGGTCAGAGATCACGAGCTCGGCCAGCATTGCGGCTGAAATCAGGTTCCTCCCTTCCTGGTTGGTGCGGCTTTCCACGTTCGCGGTAGCGCGTCGTTCCAGCCGGCACCGCGCTCGAATGACGCTGCCCGGCAACCGACATTGAGTCCCCCGTCGGCGGCGACGTGGGTCCAGCGATTGTCACCGTCCAGCCCAAGGTTGACGATCGTCCGGCCGCAGCGGCGGCAGGCTGACTCTGGTGCCAGGTCTTGAGCGGCGTAGAACGGCCAGAGGTCGGTGTAGTCCTGAAGGAGTTGGGCCGGTTCCCAATAGCTCGGCACGAGCTGAGCCTGGAAGTCGAGGTAGGCCCGAGCTGCCCTGTCCATGACGTAGTGCTTCTCAGCGTGAAGAGCGGTGGCGATGGCATTACGGATGATCGGGTTGAGCGTTGCCATCTGCTCGTCGCTCAAACTGAGCTCATCCAGTTCGCCGCCATGAACCGTGGCTTCCATGGCGTTTCGTACGCCCATGGCGATGATCGTTGCTCGCGCGGCGAGTTCCTCGGTGAGCGGTGGCGCAGTGCCGGGCTTTCGGGCCTGCTCAGCCATCGGCTTCGTTCTCGCCGAGGAGGAGCTCATCATCCAGGCCGAGCTCGCCTCGCGAGCGGAGATCAGCCTTCAGGGAGCTACTCATCCTGAAGACCTGGCGTAGGCGCACCTCGTGGTCCGACCAGAACTGCTCTTCAGTCTGCTCTTCGGATGCTCGGATCCAACGCAGCGCGGTGTTGGTGAGCTCAGACTCGAGGCTTGCGAGGGTGACGAGATCAGCAAGCGCCTCCAGGTCGAGGTCCGCGTTGTTCAGCTTGTGGCGAAGGGTGTGTGCAGCGAGACGAACCTGAAAGCCGAGCCTGTTCGTGGGATCGATGGCGTTGGCAACCGCCTCCCACTGGTCGACCGTCGCCCAAGTTGCCAGGATCGCCTCGTCGTAGTCGAGACCACCGAGGGCATCCGCCACATCCTCGCAGGCGGCCATGATCGGCCCCACGGCCTCCACTCTCGCGAGGATCGTGAACCCGTACGAGACAGTGTCGTTCTCATCGCGAGCCATCTCGAAGGCGTACTGGACGCCTCCCTGATCGAGGACGTCTCTCCATTGCTGAGAGCGAAGGCTCATCGCCATCCGAAGCTCATCTCGGTCTGGCCCGGGAGCACCTGCAGACATGCCTGCCACGTTCGTCCGCGCCGACGCCACGGGTCAAGAGCTCGTCTAGTTGCCTGCAGACTCACCTCCGAGGCGAAGTGCCGCCTCACCGACCTGTCGAAGCCGCCGACCGTCTACTGGCTGAGAGGCAGAACGACGCCAACCGTGACGGCCGCCGACCCCGTTGGAGGTAACGCGAGCATCCTGCCCCCGCCACCAACGAAAGTCCAGGTCAGAGGCCCTTTCCGCTCGCCGGAAGGGCTTCTCTCGTCACCACGTCACCACCACGGTGACAACGTGGTGACAGCCCGACCCGGTAGAGGGGTTGCTCACGCCCAGTCGGGTACTCCGGCGGTGTCGACCGCGTCTTTCCGGAAGGGCGCGCTCATGGCAGAAGAGGCGATCGTCGCGGTCGGTGACAGCCATGATGTTCCTCTCGAGGTCGTGAGAGCCGAGAAGGACGGTGAACCCATTGGGTCCACCGTCCTTCGGGCGGGGTCAGTCGTGCTGCCGATCAGGTTCAGACGGACACGGGCTGCATGTCGGCGGCCTTGACCTTCACGGGCTGCGGTACTGCGGCGAAGGCCTCGTTCTTCGAGGTCTTGAGCGCATGTACGAAGCCGGCGATGGACAGCAGGGCCAACAGGCCAGCGACGATGTAGGCGACGGTCGCGACTTGCGCACCCTTCACCCCGAAGACGCTGAACCCGAACGACGTGAGCAGAAGTCCTCGGAGCGTTTCGCCCTTGAAGAGGGTCTCACGTTGCGCCGTGATGGCCGTGAGCTGCTTCTGCAGGTCGGGCAGCGCGGGATCGTTGGCCGCGGTCGCGGCCTTCACCTTGGCGGTCAGCGCGGATTGCGGAGCACCGAGGTCGGCGTACGTCTGTCCGTTGGCGACGGCCTTGGTGTGCAGGCCGATGAAGTCGTTGGCGTAGCACTCGGCCTGCTTGCCGGTGGTGAGGGGCTGGCCGGCGAACTTCACGAGGCACGGTGACTGCGCCTCTTCGGGCGTGAGGGTGTCGGCCGTCTTGAACGTGATGTTCTGCTCGCTCAACTGGTCCTTCACGTAACCCTTGGCGAAGTTGGCGTTGCTGGTCATGACGAGGCCGAGTACGAGCAGGAGTCCTGCAAGTGCGATCCCTCCAGCGCTGAAGAGGACGTCCAATGTTCTGCGTTTCATCTTTTCTTCTCCCTTGAAGTTGAGTTCTGTAGTGATCATCTGCTGCGCCGCCCGCCGCGAGTAGGGACGAAGGTCCCGACTGGGACAGGCGTACGGCAGGGCACGGCGAGCATCAGGACCTTCGGCCCTGCCGTCACACAGGCATCGCGGTCATCATGCTGATCATGGAAGTGGACCGCAACGGTCTCGAAGTCCTCGACCGCGACGAATGCCTCCGGCTGCTCGCGCTCGCGACGATCGGCCGGATCGGCTTCACTTCCGGCGCACTGCCGACGGTGCTTCCCATCAACTTTTATCTCGACGGCGAGCACATCCTGGTTCGCACCGGGCGCGGCACCAAGCTCGACGCCGCGCTGCACAACGCGGTGGTGGCGTTCGAGGTCGACGACTACGACTCGAGCTATCACTCGGGCTGGAGTGTCGCGGTAACCGGTGTTGTGTCCGATGTCAGTGATCCGGTCGAGCTCGAGCGGGCACACAAGTTGCCGATTGCTCGCTGGGCGCCGATGGGCGACGAGGCGGTGCTCGCCATCTCCACCGAGCTCGTGTCCGGGCGGCGCATCACGGCGGACACGTTGCCGTTTCGAGGGTGATTCAGCCCCTCGGGACCGCCCACTCCAACACTGTGCCTCCAGCGGTTCCGGCGCCGACCGTGAATCGGCCGCCGTGGCGTTCGGCACGCGCGGTCATGTTGTTCAGACCGTGGCCGCGGAGGGCGTCGGAGGCTGGCGGCCCGATTCCGTCGTCGATGACCCGCACCACGATCTCGTCGGCCACCACTACCTCGACCTCGACGCGCGTAGCCCGGGCGTGGCGAGCGACATTGCTGAGCGCTTCGCGCAGCATCGCGAGCAGATCAGGTGCGAGGTCTTCACCGACTGCGGAATCGACGGGACCGTCGAAGAAGCAGCGCGGTTCGTATCCGAGCGCCCCCGCGGCCTGCCGACCGAGGGCCAGCACACGGTCTCGAAGGCCGCCACTGGTCGACACCCGCGACGCTTCCAGCTTGAAGATCGAGGATCGGATGTGCTTGACCGTAAGGTCGAGGTCATCCACCGCAGTCTCGATGCGAGTCACCGCAGCGTCGGCGTCGGACCGTACGAGCCGAGCAGTCCCTTGCAGCGACAGCCCGGTCGCGAACAGACGTTGGATTACGGTGTCGTGCAGATCACGAGCGATGCGCTCGCGGTCTTCGACCAGAGCAAAGTCCCGCACCTTGGCGTGCAGACGGGCGTTCTCGATGGCGACGCCGGCGGCCGCCGCCAGGCCGACCACAAGCTCCTCGTCGACGTCCGTGAACGCCTCGGCGGTCGTCTTATCGGTCAGGTACAGGTTGCCGAAAACCTCGTTGCGGACCCGGATCGGTACGCCCAGGAACGATCGCATCGGCGGATGGTGGGCCGGGAACCCGAAGCTGTCGGGATGCTCGCTCAGGTCCGGCAGCCGCAACGGCTTCGCGTCGACGATGAGCGACCCGAGAAGGCCGTGGCCTTCGGGCAGCGCGCCGATGAGCGCGTGGGTGTCGTCGTCGATGCCAACGGTGATGAATTGCGCCAGCCGTGTGCCGGACTCGTCGAGGACGCCGAGGGCGCCGTAGCGGGCATCGACCAACTCCACGGCTCCTTCGATGATCCGACGCAGCACGGTGGGGGCGTCGAGATCCGAAGTGAGAGCCAGTACCGCGTCGAGGAGCTCGCGCAGTCGCCGGGGACCGGCCACCTCGGACATGAAGCCAACAGTACGAGGGTTCGTGACCACGTTCGGCGCCGCGCCGAGCGAGAATGGGACCATGACGGTGCGGGTGTTCCTCCTGGACGACCACGAGGTCGTCCGCCGCGGGGTCCGCGAGCTACTCGAAGCGGAGGATGACCTCGAGGTGGTGGGCGAGGCGGGCACTGCCGAGGAGGCTTACGGCCGCATCCCGGCGACGAGCCCGGATGTCGCCATTCTCGACGTCCGCCTGCCCGACGGCGACGGCGTGGAGGTGTGCCGAGAGATCCGCTCGAAGCATCCCGAGATCGCCTGTTTGATGCTCACCTCGTACGCCGACGACGAAGCGCTGTTCAGCGCGATCATGGCGGGCGCCGCCGGCTACGTGTTGAAGCAGGTGCGAGGCTCGGATCTCGTCGACGGCGTGCGCCGAGTCGGTCGAGGCGAGTCCCTCCTCGATCCTTCGTTGACGACCCGTGTCCTGGAGCGGCTGCGCCACCCGGAGCCGGACGAGCTCGCCGGACTCACCGACCAGGAACGACGCATTCTCGACCTGATCGCCGAGGGCATGACCAACCGCCAGATCGGTGAGCAACTCTTCCTTGCCGAGAAGACGGTAAAGAATTACGTGTCGAACCTGTTGGCCAAGTTGGGCATGAGCCGCAGGACCGAAGCGGCTGCTTACGCCGCCCGCCTGTCGGAACGCCGCCAACATCACGATCCAGGCGCGTAGGACGGTCACTCGCTGACAAAGGTCCCGAGGTTCGATGACCATCGACTCTCCCCGGCAGGACCCACGAGGCCGATGATCGTGACATGCGAGCCGACAACCACACAGCAGCGCTAGAAGAACTCGAGCGCGACGAGTGCCTCAAGTTGGTCGCATCGATGTCGATCGGTCGACTCGCCGTGACCGTCGACGAACGCGGGCCGCTCGTCGTGCCCGTGAACTACGTGCTCGACGGCGAAGCCGTGGTGTTCCGATCTGGCCCCGGTTCGAAGCTGTACGCACTGCGGGACACACCAGTGAGCTTCGAGGTCGATCTCATCGACCCGGTCCACCACACGGGCTGGAGCGTCCTCATCCGCGGGGTCGCGTATGAGGTCACGCCCCGCGAGGTCGAGCATCTCGACGTCGAGCCGTGGGCGCCGGGCGACAGGCGCCACTGGATCCGGGTTCTGTCGACCGCGATCACCGGTCGCAATATCCGGCTCCCCGAGCTGGCCTGGGATACCCGCGGCTACCTCTGACCTGGCTCAAGAGTTGACAACGCCCTCCGCGGGCCCGGATCCCAGATCGGGGACCACCACCGCCACCACCGGAGTGCTCGTCCACGACATCCGTGCCCAGAAGGCGTTGTAACGGCGGACCACGTTGCACGGACTACTTCACGACACCCCTTCGAGGAGGCAGGCATATGGCAGGCATGACCGTGAAGAGCTTCGATCAGGCCGACGAGGTCCGGACCCCGGACAAGACCAGGGTCGACGTGCTCGACCTCGGTGTCGGAAAGGCTGCCCGACTCACGGCGCAGCCGGGGTGGCGTTGGTCGGAGTGCATCAAACCGGTGGTGGGCGGCGATAGCTGCCAGGCGCACCATGTCGGCGTCGTCGTGTCGGGCAGGATGCACGTGGTCCACGAGGATGGCTCCGAAGGAGACGCCAGCCCTGGCGAGGCCTACGTCATCGAGCCAGGACACGACGCGTGGGTCGTGGGCGACGAGCCGATGGTGGCCTACGAGTTCGACAGCTCAACCGCGCAGAGCTACGCCAAGGCGGACTAAACATCATTCCGAGGGCTCGAAGGTGCCGGCTGGCCTGATCGCCTCGGGCGGCGCTGATCCCGGCGATCTAGCTTTCGTTGGGCATGGACGACGGCGCGCTCGTAGAACTGCTGCACCTCGGCGACGAAGCCGCGTTCGTCGAGTTGGTCGAGCGGTACCAATCCCGCCTGCTCCGCCTCGCCGAGACCACGGTCGGCAGCCGCGCCGTCGCCGAGGAAGTGACCCAGGACACCTGGCTCGCGGTCGTACGAGGCATCGAGCGTTTCGAGGGACGATCGTCGCTCAAGACCTGGCTGTTCCGGGTCTTGGTGAACCGCGCCCTCACCGCCGCCGGACGAGAACGACGCGCCGGCAGACCGACCGACGACCTCGACGGCCGGTTCGACTCCGCCAGCGCCTGGGCGGAACCACCGACGCCATGGGCCGACGAGGTCGACGATCGGTTGGCCGCGGCGGAGCTCGCCGCCCGCGTCCACGCGCTCCTGCCCCAGTTGGCGGGCAACCAACGCGAGGTCGTGATCCTGCGCGACGTGGAGGGTTTGGCGGCTGCGGACGTCGTCACCCTCCTCGGCATCACCGACGGCAACCAGCGCGTCCTGCTCCATCGGGGTCGCGGCCACCTTCGGGCACTGCTCGCCGCCGACGTGGGGTAGCGCGCCCCGCTCACCCGGTGAGCGCGACGAAGGTCCCGTTCGATTTCGGCAGCCGCAGGATGGGGGTTCCGAGGAACGGCGCGTCGCCGAAAGCGAACACGCCGCCGTCGCTGGCCAGGAACCAGTAGCCGTCGCCGGTTCGGCTGGCGGCCATGGCCACGATCGGTCGGTTCAGGCGGATGTCGCCGGTCGACCCGCGGAAGACGGCGTCGCCGAACGTGAACACGCCGCCGTCGGATGCCGTCAGCCAGTAACCGTTGCCCGAAGGTGTGGTGGCCATGCCGACGATCGGCTGGTTCAGATGGACGGCGCCCGTCGAGCCGAAGAACCTCGCGTCGCCGAATGTGAAGATGCCGCCGTCGGACGCCGTCAGCCAGTAGCCGTTTCCTGATGGCGTCGCGGCCATGCTCACGATCGGCTTGTTGAGTCGGAGGTCGCCCGTCGACCCGAAGAAACCGGCATCGCCGAAGGCGAAGACGCCGCCGTCGGAAGCGACGAGCCAGTAGCCGCTGCCCGAGGGCGTGGACGTCATACCGACGATGGGCTTGTTGAGCTGCACCGCACCGGTCGACCCGAAGTAGCCGGCGTCGCCGAAGGCGAAGATGCCGCCGTCGGATGCGGCGAGCCAGTAGCCCAGCCGCGACGGCGTGAGGTCGACGGCGACGATCGGTCGGGCCAGCGGGAAGCCGATGCCGCCCTCGGAGGGCTGGTCGCCGAACGCGTACGTCGCTCCGAGGTTGTCCACGGCGGCGTAGCCGGCGTCCAGGACCGTGAGGGTGACGTCGTTCCCGTCACCGCCGACGTAGCTGAGACGCACCACGGCGTTGGGCACCGAGATGACCGAGCCCTCGGGTAGCTCGACGAACGTCCCGTCGACCGGCCCGGGGCTCTGCTTGTCGATCACGGTCATGACCCGGCCCTGCTGGCGTCCGGCGAAGATCAGCGCGGTGTTACCGAGTCCGGGCGAAGCCAGTCGGACGCTGCCCCTGGCCGTGAGCGGCACCATCCTTCCGTCGAGGCCCAGGTTCAGATCGAGCGCACTGCCCGCGTCGAAGGCCACGTCACCGGTGACGAGCCACGGCAGGTTGAACGTCGGCGCCGGCAGGGACGCGCGGCCGCCGTGGGCGGTGAAGGACGTCGTCGTCCCGCGCATCGACAAGGTGCCCCCGGTGATCGCGGTCGGGCCGAAGTCACCGATCGCGGCGGCGAACCCACCGCTGACGTCGAGGGCGATATCCGGCCCGTCGCCGGTCACGGTGAAGAGGCCGCTCCCGGGGGCGCGGACCCGCCCAGGGCCGACCGCGTCGAAGGTCGTGTTGGCGTCGCCGGTGGCTGTGACGGTGTGGCCCTGCAGCGCGACATCCCCGAGGCGCAGACCGCTCCCGGTGCCTGTCCGCGTCGTGCGGAGCTCGGTGTCCGAGGCGAGGGCGAGCGGCGAGCCGAAGCTGCCGCTCGCCGCGCGCAGGACGACCGGTCCGGCAAGCACCTTCTCGCGGTCGCTCCCGATCACGTTGTGGTTGCCCGCGAACTCGATGCCTGCGAGGACGGTGCCGGCGGCGAGGTCGTCGAAGCTCGTGGTGGTCGGCGAAGTCGTGCCCGTGAGGACGACGGCGTCGCCACTCGCCGGAGCCGCGCCTTCGGCCCAGTTCTGAGCGTCGGACCACGAGGCGGTAGACGCTCCGCCCTTCCAGGTTCGGGTTGCGGCCCAGGCCGGCGTGCTCCACACCCACCCGGCCAACACCATCACCGCCACGGCGACCGCTGTCCTTCGCACCATGACGAAGTGCACCACATCCGTGCGGCGCGTGCTTTGCTAGCGATGATGGACGAGGAGACGCTCCGCGGAATAGCAGCGTCGATTGGCGGTGTCGAGGTCGGTGAGGGCGCGTTCGCGCCGGGTATCGCCCTCTGGGTCGGCCGCCGCGAGATCGCTCATTTCGATGGCCCGAACGTCTTGGACGTTCGTATGACCCGGGCCCTGATACGGACGAATCGAGATGAGCTGAACCGGGACGGCCGGGTGAGGCTCCGTCGAAGCACGTCGGACTGGCTTGGCTTCGACGTCTCCGATGGCGACACCGCGGCCGTGACCATGCTGATCACCCAAGCCGTGGCCGCGAACCTCCCGACGGCCCCGGACGGTCCGCCGCCGAGCGGCGCCGACCTCGAACGCCGACGCCGCTTCCACTGAGGCCGCGGCGCCGACCCCGCCAGTCTGCCCTGTGTGATGCTCTTGGCATGGGCGCTGGCGAGGAGACCCTCCACGGCGGCGTAGCGAATGCAGGGGCTGTCGTCCGCTCGGGTGGCTACGTGTTGCGACCGTCGAACGAGCACTCGTCTTCCATCCTGGCGTTCCTGGCGCGATTGGAAGGCGCGGGTTACCGCTCGGCCCCGTCGCCGGTTGGGCTGGACCCTGACGGCCGCGAACGCCTGCTCTTCATCGCCGGTGACGTGGCCATCCCGCCCTACCCGGAGTGGGTGCAGTCCGACCAGGCGCTCGAGTCGGTGGCGGTGCTCATTCGGGGTTTGCACGACGCATCGGAGCAAGTCGACACGAGTTCCCTCACGTGGTGCCGCGAGATGGCCGACCCCGAAGGCGGCCCGGTGATCTGCCACAACGACGTTTGTTTGGAGAACGTCGTCTTCCGGGACGGCCGGGCCGTCGCGCTCCTCGACTTCGACTTCGCTGCTCCCGGACGGCGCACCTTCGATCTTGCCGCCTTCACCCGGATGTGCGTCCCGATCGACGACGACGTCAGCTCGGCCAAACTCGGCTGGCACCCTTCCGACCGTCCCCGTCGGCTCCGCCTCGTCTGTGACGTCTATGGCCTCGATGCAGGCGACCGCGGTGACGTGCTGCGGTCACTGGATGAAGCGATTGCACACGGAGGTGAGTTCGTTCGTCGGCGGGCAGAGGCGGGCGAGCCCGGGTTCGTGAAGATGTGGGCCGACATGGGTGGCATGGAACGCTACGACCGGCGCCGAGCGTGGTGGGCGGACGCGCGAACGAGGTTCGAGGCCGCCGTCCTGTAACGCAGCGATGGTCGCTCAGTGCCAGTTGCTGATCGACACGTCGACGGGGTGGGGGGCGCCGGTGCCGGTCTCGACGAACTGCTTCATGCTCATCAGGAACGTTGCCCATTTCGTGCTGCAGTGGGACATGAACTCGACCGGCTCCCGCCAGCCCTCGTGCTTGAACAGCACGATCGTGTAGTCGCCCTCCTGCTTGAGTTCGAAGCCGACGTGGGTGCCGATCCACTCCTCCGGCCCGCCGGTCACTTCCCATTCGATCCGCTGATTCGGGCGCTGGTCGAGCACCTTCATGTCGAACCCGCCGACGTCGCCGAAGCGGAATTCGATCGTGCCGCCGGGCGTGGCGTCGCCTTTGGTGTCGGTGGTCCACCAGGCGGCGAGGCCATCGATCGTGGTGAGCGCGTCGTACACCTTGTCCGGGCTCGAAATGGTCCCGATGCGGTGGAGGATGTCAAGCATTGTCGCTTCCTTTGTTCTTGGGGGATTGGGATCGTTCGATCGCCTCGGCGATCCTCTTGATGCGCCGCAGGCGGGCATCCCAGGCCGCGCCGACCGAGGAGAGTTGGGCGACGGCGCGGGAGAGTCGGGCGTCGTCGATCCGGTATCGCTTCTCACGACCGGTCGCCTTCGCGTGGACCAGCCCGGCCCGGTCGAGTACGTCGAGGTGCTTGGAGACGGCTTGGCGCGTCACCGGGAGGTGTTCGCTCAGGCTGGTGGCGGTGCCGCCGCCGTCGAGGAGGAGCTGGTCGAGCAGGCGGCGCCTGGTCGGGTCGCCGACGGCAGACCACAGGTCGTCGTCGATGGCGGTCGTCACGGCGCCGACGTCTGCCCCGCGGCGCGCTCGGCGATGCGGGGGAGGTAGAAGTCCCAGCCCGAGACGTGGTCCTGATAGGTCCTCTCGAGTTCGGCGGTGTCCCAGCCCCGCTCGCGGAAGCCCGTCTCGGTGAACCGGAGAACGGTCCCGTCGTCGGATGGAGTGAGCTCGAACGTCACGAGCAGCGAGTTCGACGGTGTGGGCGCCTCGCGGGGCTCCTGCGTCCAGCGGAACGCGAACAGCCGGGGCGGCTGGACGTCGATCACCGTGATCGACACCACGTTGACCGCGCCCGTGGCCTGGTCGCGCCACGTCAGGTCGCTGGTCGACCCGGCGATCGGCTCGATCTCGGTCTCGGCGCTCCACCACTCCCGGATGTGCTCCGGGCTGCTGATGACGTCGAACACGACCTCGGGCGAGGCCCCGATGTGCAGCTCCCGTTCGATGGTTCCGAATTCCATGGCGGCGGTGACTCCTCTATGCGCAATGTTTGGTTGCACATGACCTTAGCCAGCCTCAGCCGAATACGCAACCATTAGTTGCGGATGCGACCGCTATGCCTCGAGCCGTCGCGAGGCGACTGCGGCTCGGTTGCGCATCGCCCGCGCTTGCGACGGCCGCCCAGCGTCTTGGAGCAGCGTTGCGCAGTACTCGTAACGCTCCAAGTCGTGGGGGTCGTGCCGGATCGCAGATTCGAGAAGGTCGATCGCAAGGTCGACGAGGTTGGCGTCGCCGGCCAAGCGGGCCGCGATGTCGCTGGTGCGGAGGTAGCGCAGACGGAGCTGGTCGCGGCGGGGCGCGGCCCAGTCCGCATAGGGGTCGGTCGGCAGCAGGTCGCCGCCGTAGAGCAACGCCGCCGACACCGCGAAGTCGAGCGCGCCGGCGTCGCCCGCCTCACCTTGCCTGATCGCCCGTTCGGCGGCGGCGGCGAACCGGTCGGCGTCGACCACGACGCCGGCATCGAGCCCGACGCGGTCGCCGCTGCGAGCGAGGATGGGGCCGGCGGGTGTGCGCGTACGAGCGACGACGTTGCGGAGCCGGGCCAGGACTTGCGCCGGCGGCAGGGCCTCGTCCCACAACCGATCGGCGAGCTCCTCGACGTGCAGATCGCGCCCCGCGGCGACGACGATCCGGACCGCCCGGCCGGGAACACCGGAGGGCGTGTGGTCGCGGCCGTCGGCGTCGACGATGCTGAAACCGCCGAGCGCGTGGATCTCGAGGGCCTGAGTCGCCCGGCGCGGCAGCGCGACCAGCGGCGACGGCACGACCACCGCCACCTTCCTGGCCTCGAGGGCCACGAGCATCTGGACCGCCTCGGCACCGAGTAACGCGGCTCCGGTCTCGACCGCGAGATCCGATGCCCGGCGGAGCGCGACCTCCGCTTCCCGCCAACTGCCGCCGGCCGTGAGCGCGGCGCCGAGGTCGATCGCGAGCCTCGCCTGTTCCAGCCTCTCCGGCCTCGAGGCCAACAGCCGTTCGGCCTCCCGCAGGAGCGGCAGCGCGTTGTCGGTCGCGCCACAGCGGGCGGCAACGCGCAGGGCGTCGGCGAGGGGCCCGGGCGCACCAAAGGCCCGTGCGCGCCGGACGGCGTCCTCGGCGAGCAGCGCGGCCGGCTCCTGGCGGCCGAGCGCCATCGCGGCTTCGGCGGCAATGGTCCGCCATCGAAGGGCGGCCGGGTTGGTCGTGCCCATGACCGAAGCCAGGGTGCCGCATCGCTGTGCCGCGTGGAACGCAGCATCGTGGTCGCCGGCGGCGGCGCGCACGATCGACTGCCACAGCAGGTACCCCTGGAACGACGCCGCTCCCACCCATTGCTCTTCGCCGCCGGGAAGAGACAGGGCTTTGGACGCATCGTCGATGCGACCCATGGTCGCGAGCGCCGCGGCCTTCAGCCCGCTCGCGCCCGGCACGATGGCGCGAACCCCGGCGTCGGCGGCGCCGAGGACCTCGTCGGCGGCCTCGACGGCCGCGCCGAGCTGCCCCCGGCTCCAGTACACGTTGGCCAGGAGTTGATGGACGGCGACATAACCCGCTTCGGCGCCGCGGCGGCGGCTGCGGGCGAGGACGAGGTTGGCGGCTCGCTCGACGAACCGGTGCTCGCCGCACCACGTCAGGGCCAGGAGGCCGGCGTAGCGGGCGCTGGGTACGAGATCGTGGACGCCCCCGAGCGAGTCGCCACCGAAGGCGGCCTCGAGGGTGTCGACGACGATCCGGTGTTCCGTCGTGCCGGTCAGAGCTTGTTCGTATCCGAGCTCGGCGAGGACGGTCCGGCTGGCCGCGTCCGTCACCGAAGGATCGACGTCGGCGGCGAGCGTCGCCAGGCGCTCCCTCCCGAGCGGGCGGGTGTCGAGAGACTGCCGGGCGATGGCGACGTACGCCACCTCGGCCCGATGCCGTTCTGCGCTCCCGGCGGCCTCCTCGGCAGCGGCGTCGATCTCGGCCAGGGCGTCCTCGACCAGATTGGCCGAGGCCAGCAGCCGGCCGAGCCTGATGCGGTGG
>JAXDPV010000107.1:0-3213 GCA_034668185.1 Actinomycetota bacterium | reverse complement strand
GCACGCCAGCTTCGCCCTGCGCCAGTCCCGCCGGCTCATGGCCGCGAAGCCGAGGACATCCAGGCGCTGGCGCTCCTCGGTGATCTGCAGGATCTGATCGAGGAACCACGGGTCGACGCGGGTGACGTCGTAGAGACGCTCGATGCCGATGCCCCGCCGCAGCGCCGCCTCCAGTTGGAACGGGCGGTCGGGCGTGGCCACCGCCGAACGGCGCACGAGCTCGTCGTCGTCGACGTCGTCGAGCAGCCGCTCGGCCGGGTCGCAGTTGAGGCCCCAGCGCCCGTGCTCGAGCGAGCGCAGCCCCTTCTGCAACGACTCGGGGAAGGTGCGGCCGATGGCCATGGCCTCGCCCACCGACTGCATCCGGGTGCCGAGCACCGCCGGCTGGCCGGGGAACTTCTCGAACGACCACCGCGGCACCTTGGTGACGACATAGTCGATGGTGGGTTCGAAGCTGGCCGGCGTGAGCCGGGTGATGTCGTTGGGGATCTCGTCGAGGGTGTAGCCCACGGCCAGGCGGGCGGCGATCTTGGCGATCGGGAAGCCGGTGGCCTTCGACGCCAGCGCGCTGCTCCGCGACACCCGCGGGTTCATCTCGATGACGACCATGTCGCCGTCGTCGGGGTTGATGGCGAACTGGATGTTCGACCCGCCCGTGTCGACGCCGATGCGGCGGATGCAGGCGAAGGCGGCGTCGCGCATCCGCTGGTACTCGACGTCGCTCAGCGTCTGGGCCGGGGCCACCGTGATGGAGTCGCCGGTGTGGACGCCCATCGGGTCGAAGTTCTCGATGGAGCACACGATCACGCAGTTGTCGGCCCGGTCGCGCATGACCTCGAGCTCGTACTCCTTCCACCCGGCGATCGAGCGCTCGATCAAAATCTCGCTGATCGGGCTGGCGTCGAGGCCGATGGCGGCCAGGGTGCGGAGTTCGTCGGCGTCGGAGGCGATGCCGGTGCCGGCGCCGCCGAGGATGTAGCTCGGCCGGATGATGAGGGGGAAGCCGATGTCGTCGCCCACGGCCATGGCCTCGTCCAACGTGTAGGCGAAGCCCGACGAGGGCACGGCCAGGCCGATCTCGGTCATGGCCGCCTTGAACAGCTCGCGGTTCTCGGCGGTGGCGATGGCCTCGGCGTTGGCCCCGATGAGCTCGACGCCGTACTTCTCGGGGACGCCCCGCTCCACCATGGCCATGGCCAGGTTGAGGGCGGTCTGGCCGCCGAGGGTCGGGAGGATGGCGTCGGGACGCTCCCGCTCGATGATGGCTTCGAGCACGTCCGGGTCGAGGGGTTCGACGTAGGTGCGGTCGGCGAAGTCGGGGTCGGTCATGATCGTGGCCGGGTTGGAGTTGGCCAGCACGACCCGGTACCCCTCCTCGCGGAGGATGCGGCAGGCCTGGGTTCCCGAGTAGTCGAACTCGCTGGCCTGGCCGATCACGATCGGGCCCGAGCCGATGATGAGGATGGTCTCGATGTCGGTGCGCTTGGGCATCGTTCGGTTATCGCTCCATCGCTTCTTGGAACCACTGGAACAGGTATCTGGCGTCGTGGGGGCCGGGCCCGGCCTCGGGGTGGTACTGCACGCTGAAGGCCCGTTCGGCCTCGTGCCTGAGGCCCTCGATCACGCCGTCGTTGAGGTTGGTGTGGGAGACGACGGCGTTGGGCAGCGACCCTTCGACCACGGCGTAGTTGTGGTTCTGGCTGGTGATCTCGACGGCGCCGTCGGCGACCCTCCGCACCGGGTGGTTGCCGCCGTGGTGGCCGAACTTGAGCTTGTAGGTCTCGCCGCCGAGGGCGAGGGCCAGGAGCTGGTGGCCGAGGCAGATGCCGAACACCGGCACCTGGCCGACGAGTTGGCCGATGGCCTCCGACGCGTAAGGAACGGCGGCGGGGTCGCCCGGTCCGTTGGAGAGGAAGACGCCGTCCGGTCGCATCGCCAGGACCTCGCTCGCGGGCGTGTGGGCCGGGACGACGTCGACCGTGGCGATGCCTTCGAGGTGGCGGAGGATGGCCCGCTTGATGCCGAAGTCGTAGGCCACGACGTGGAGCTGGCCATCGCCGGTGCGGTAGGGCTCGGGCGTGGTGACGGTGGCGACCAGGTCGATGCCGTCGGTGCCGGGCGCGGCCGTGGCCGCTTCCTTGAGCGCCCGCTCGTCGGCGGTGCCGAAGGCGCAGGGCATGGCGCCCGCTTCTCTGATGTGGCGGGTGAGGCGGCGGGTGTCGACGCCGGCGATGCCGGGCACGCCGTGGCGCTCGAGGAACGACTGCAGGTCGTTGTCCGACCGCCAGTTGCTCGGCCGCCTGGCCAGGTCGCGCACGATCACGCCTTTGGCGAAGGGCTTGCGGCTCTCGTCGTCGGCCGGCGTGGCCCCGTAGTTGCCGATGTGGGGATAGGTGAAAGCGATCACCTGGCCGGCGTAGGACGGGTCGGTGATGACCTCTTGGTAGCCGCTCATCACCGTGTTGAACACGACTTCGCCGGTGGTGACGGCGGCGGGCGCGCCCACGGCCTCGCCTTCGAACGTGGTCCCGTCGGCGAGGACGAGGAGGGCTTCGGTCACGCGGTCTCCTTCGTCGATTGGTCATTTGTGGCCGCCATTTGCGCCCGATCGGGCGGATCTGGTCGCCAAAAGCGACCGATCCTCGTCTCCAGCCAGGTGCGTTGGTCGTCGAGATAGCGGGTCACCTTCAGGCCGTGCTCGGCCAGGGCGGCGTCGAGGCGCTCGTCGTCGAGGACGACGCCGGCGTAGCGGTGCTGCCACGACTCGTCGCCGACGTCGAAGTGCATGGTGACTTCGAAGCGGTCGCCGTCGTGGCGCACGTCGGACATGGCGTAGACGACGCCGCCGTCCTCGGACTCGGCGTCGACGGCGATGGGCACGAGCTCGGGGTCGAGGCGCTGGAGGTAGACGGCGCCGTTGGGAGCGACGTGGCGGGCGCAGGTTGCGAGGAACTGGCGGCGCTGCTCGTCGTCGGTGGTGTTGACGAGGAAGCTGGCCAGGATCACGGCGTCGAACCGGCGCTCCAGGTCGAGGGTCTCGATGTCGGCCAGGTGGCGCTCGATCCCGTCGTCCACGTGGTCGAGCATCGGCTGGCACTGGTCGACGGCGGTGACCAGATACCCGGCGTCGAGGAGCCCGTGGGCCAGCCGCCCCGCCCCGCACCCGAGGTCGAGCACCGTCACCCCGCCGTTCATTGCTGAGTTGTGTGGCAC
>JAXDPV010000106.1:0-6744 GCA_034668185.1 Actinomycetota bacterium | reverse complement strand
AGGAACTGCGGGGGCGCCTTGGCGTCCTTCTTGGCCTCGTCCCGCAAGCGCTTCGTCCTGGCGTAGGTCGCGTAGGGACGGTGCTTGCCCGACGGGTAGGTGAAGGGCTTGGCCCCGCTCTTGTCCTCCGACACCTGGGTGACCGGCGTCTTGGCCAGCGTGCGCACCGCGATCGGCGCGCCCCCGCTGTAGGTGAACACGCCGCCGAAGGCGCTGAGGATGTTGGCGTCGGTCGCCCGCACCGAGCGGATCGGGCCGACCAGGTCGGCGTCTTCGCCCTGGAACATGGCGATGAAGCGGGTGACCGTGCCCTCGACCTTCTCCTCGACGAGCACGTCGGCCTTGTCGATGCCGACCTCCTGCACCCGCCCGTCGTCGGAGTTGTCGACCTTGACGCTGACCAGTGGCCGGCCGGCCACGTCGGCCGCCACCGGCAACCCCGTCATCGGCGACGCCACCTTGGCCACCGCCGTCGTCGTGGTCGTCGGCCCGCTCGCCACCGTCGTCCTCGTCACCGCCGACTCCGGCGCCTTCGATGAACACGCGCCCCCGAGCAAGACGACGGCCACAAGCGCGGCCACCACGCTTTTGGGTGCCAGAACTGACGCCAGGGCGTGAGTTCTGGCACCCAAAACGGGAGAGGGGGCGGTCAACTGACGGACGCCGTGCCGGGCTTGGGGAGCTCGAGCCAGGTCTGTCCTGGGGTGAGCTTGAAAGGCGCGCCGGCGGCGTCGGTGAACGAGGTCATCTCGGCGGCCGAGCCCTTCTTCCAACGACCCCTGACGATCTTGCCGTCGGTGAGCAACCAGGCCTCGCCCTCGCCGACGAGGTCGGCCTCGGGCACCATCGTGTTCGAGCGGTCGCGGTAGCCGGTGTCGTGATACGTCACGAGCTGGATCACCACGTTCTTGGCCAGCACCTGGACGCCGTCGGCGTCGACGTGGGCCGTGCCGTTCTGGGTCCGCTTCCATGCCCCCACGTCCGCGGCCCACTCCCAGTCGACCTGGGTCATGACCTTGTCCTTCCACACCAGGTGGGCCTTGGCCGCGGGGTCGCCGGTCGAGGCCTCGCCCGCGGCCCGGTAGGTGAACATCGAAGGCGGCGGCCCGCCGGTCACGCCCTCGTAGAGTTTGGCCGGGTCGGCGAACAGGTTGTACGGGTTCGGCCGCTTGGGTTCACGGCGGTAGGCGCCACCCTTGACGTCGACGCCGACGTCGACCAGGGGGGCCTGGCGCACGAGCTTCACGAAGTCGCCGTTCGAGCCCGACCAGGCGAACAGCGGCCGGTTGAGGGGCGTGGCGATGAGGATGTCAGTGGTGCGGGCCGAGCGCACCGGGCCGATGGTGCCGGGCGGCGGCTGGGAGTGGAAGAGCACGGCCAGGCGGGTGATGCCACCCTCGACGCCCTCCTCCACGACCACGTCCGCCTGGTTGATGCCAGCCTGGGGGCGGCTGTTGGGGGCGTTGTCGATCTTGGCCATCAGGACGGGCCGCCCAAGTGCCGCCGGGTCGGCGCCGGGCACGCCGGTGAGGGGCGCACCCCCGTTGCCCGCCGGCGGCGGCGTGGTCGGGCCAGGCGCGGCCGTCGTGGTGGTGGGCTTGGGGGCCGCGGCCTTCTTGCCGCCGCCGCACGCGGCCGCAACCAAAGCGAGTACGACGACCGGTACCAACAATCGCTTCATCGGATCAGAGCTCCCGGAGCGCTTCGATGCGCTCGTCGAGTGGCGGGTGGGTGTTGAACAGGCGGTTGAGCCACGCCAACTTCCCTTCGGACGAGACCTGCGCCGTCGGAGCCTCGATCCACAAGTGGGCAGTGGCCCGTGAGGCCGAGTGCACCACCGTGGAGTCGTCCCGCAACTTCTCCAACGCCGAAATCAGCCCTGGAGGGTAGCGGGTGATGCTGACCCCGGTGACATCGGCCAGGCTCTCACGGCGGCGGCTCACGGCGAACTGCATGAGCCGGGCCACGATCGGCGTGAGCAGCAGCAGCACGAAGCCGAGCACGGCCACCACGGCCATCGGCCCGCTGCCCTCGGAGCGGTCGTTGCGGTGCCGGGGACCGCCCCACCACAGGAACCGCAGGCCCCAGTCCGACATGAGGGCGATGACACCGACCAAGGTCACCGCCAGCGTCGACACGAGGATGTCGTAGTTCTTCACGTGGCTGAGCTCGTGGGCCAACACTCCTTCGAGCTCGATGCGGTTCATCTTGGCCAGCAGGCCGGTGGTGACGGCGACGGCGGCGTGCTTCGGGTCGCGGCCGGTGGCGAAGGCGTTGGGCGCGTCGTCCTCGACCACGTACAACCGGGGCTTGGGCAGGCCGGCGGCGATGCACAACCCCTCGACCACATTGTGCAGGCGTGCGTACTCGACGGGGTCGGCGGGGTGGGCGTGGCTCATGGCCAGGGCGACGGTGTCCGACTTCCAATAGGCGGCGAGCGCGGCCAAGCCCGCGACCACCAGCGCGATCAGCACGCCCCCGGGGCCGTACCCGATCACCAGGTTGAAGGCCCACGCGGCCACCACCACGAGGGCGACGAAGGCGACGACGAGCACCACGGAACGCCGTTTGTTCGCTCGGATCTGGTCGAACATGCGGCTTAGGAGAAGTCGACCTTCACGGGGCCGCGGCTGGTGTCGTCGGCCTCGAAGTACTCCCGTTTCTGGGCCGAGAGCAGGCCGGCCACGAACGTGGTCGGGAACGTCTCGATCTTGGTGTTCCAGGACTGCACGGTGTCGTTGTAGAACTGGCGGGCGTAGGCGATCTTGCCCTCGGTGCCCGACAGTTCCTCCTGCAGGGCCAGGAAGTTGGTGTTGGCCTTGAGGTCGGGGTAGGCCTCGGCCACGGCGAAGAGCGACTTCAGCGCCCCGGTCACCGCGTTCTCGGCCTGGGCCTGCTGGGCCACCCCGGTGGCATTGATGGCCGAGGCCCGGGCCTGGGTCACCTGCTCGAACACGCCCTGCTCGTGCTTGGCGTAGCCCTTGACCGTCTCGACCAGGTTCGGGATGAGGTCGTAGCGGCGCTGGAGCTGGACGTCGATCTGCGACCAGGCGTTCTCGATGCGGTTCCGGAGCCGCACGAGGGCGTTGTACGTCACCATCACCCAGAGGCCGACGAGCACGACGATCCCGAGCACGACCCAGATCACGATCACGCCCGCCAGTATGCCGGTTGACGGCCGCAACCCGGCGCCACATCGTCCTGACTAGTCCGATTTGGCCACCGTAAATGGGCCGGATTCGCCATGGTGGGACGTCCGTTTTTGGCGTTTCGTGGTGCCAACTACTGGCGACCCCTGGGGGCCCTCATGCGACTGTTCCGATCCGCTACCGCCGTCATCACGAGCGCCCTGCTCGTCGGCGTGGCCTTTACCGCACCGGCGGGCGCGCAAGCGTCCAAGGGCGTGGGTACCGCCCTCACCGCGACCAAGGCCCTCGTGGCCCAGGTCGGCGACGGCGGGAGCATCCTCGACGTCACCCTCCTGGCCGACGAGGCCAGGGCCACGACCGACCCGTCGGTTGCGGCCCCCGAGGCCTTCAGCCGGGTGACCGCGCTGTCGACCAAGACCAGCATCGCCCCGGCCAGCGCCGTCAACCAGACCCTCGGCGTCTTCGAGGCCAAGAACACCGGCCCGACCGCGGTCGACCTCAAGCTGCCGACCCTGCCCGCGATCCTCGCCCCCGTCGTCTCCGGCGACCTGGCCGGCGGGCTCACCGCCGACCTCAAGTCGGGCGTGGCCAACTCGGCCATGACCGCCGAGCTGTCGAAGATCACCACCGTCGGCGGCCTCATCTCCATCGGCTCGGTGAAGTCGAACCTGGGCACGACCAGCGCAACCGACAACGCCACCGGCACCCGCTCGGCCACCGTCGACGACATCACCGTGCTCAAGCTCGGGGCCCTGCTGCAGGGCCTCGGCATCCCCCTCGACACCCTCTCGGTCAACCAGCTCATCGCCCTCGTCGACGGCCTGGCCGCCTCGACCGGGCTGGGCCTGCCGAGTGGTAGCGCCACCCTCGCCGCCGCCGTCACCGCCCTCAAGGCCGCCATCACCAACCTGCAGACCGCGGTCGCGGGCACCCCGGCCACCGTCGGCGCGGTCACAGGCGCGGTCGACAGCACGACCACCACCCTCCTCGGCCTCGTCGGCATCCCGGCCCCGATCTCGACGGCCTCGACCGTGGTCCAGGCGACCACGATCGTGAACGGCGTCATCAACCAGGTGCAGGCCCAGATCGACACGCTGCTGTCCAACGGCCTCAAGGCCCTGGCCGACCTCTCGCTGCTGCGCTTCGAGGGCGTCGAGGTCGCGGTCTCGACCAAGGCACTGGCCACGGTGGCCGGCTCGACCGCCGCCGTCACCGCCAAGATCGGCAAGGTCAAGGTCGGCAACCTCGAGCTCGGCGGCCTCGACCTGGCCGGCACGACCGACACCGTCAACGCCACCGTCGCCGCCGTCTCGAAGAAGATCTCCGACACCCTCGCCCTCGTCAGCCCCGACCTCGCCGGCGTGGTGAAGATCTCGGCCTTCGACAAGGTCACGAGCGTCACCGAGTCGAATGGTTACGTCCGCAGCCGGGCCGGCATCACCGCGGCTTCGGTGACGCTGACGCCGCCGGCCAACATCGCCGCCATCGTCTCCGGCCTCCTGGCCCAGGCGGGCACGCTGCGCACCACGCTGGCCGTCGTCCCGGCACTGTCGCCGGTGATGGACCAGCTCACCTCGACGCTGAACCTCGGCGCCGCCGCCCTGCGCTCGCCGGCCTCGTTCCAGATCGCCTCGGTGCTGTCGGCGTCGGACTTCGCCAGCGTCAGCGGTGGCACGACGACGAGCGGCGGCGCCCCCGCCGACCCCAACTCCACGCTCCCCCGCACCGGTGGCACGCCCGGCAACGGTGGGCTCGTCCTGCTGGCCGGGTTCGCCGGTGTCCTCGCCCTCGTCGCCCGGCGCTGGATGCGCCACCCGGCGGTGCGGGTGGTGCGCATCGACGACAAGTAGCAGTTCAGTAGCGCAATGGAGGAGGGCTCCCTCGGGGGCCCTCCTTCGCGTTTACGGTGGAGCCATGTCGCGCTGGTGGATGGCCTTGCTCTTGGTGCCCGTGTTCGTGCTGCCGGCCTGCGGCAACGACGGCGGGCCCGCGGCAGGTCGGGCAACGACGACCACGACGACGACGGGCGCCGAGGGCTTCGGCACCGCGACCGTGAGCGACGACAGCGGTGAGCGCGGCCTGCTGGTGAAGGTTCGGGCCACCGACGCCGGTGACGTCGAGCGGGTGACGTTCGAGTTCGAGGGCGCGCTCCCCGGCTACCGCGTCGGCTACGTCGAGCGGCCGATCGTCGAGGACGGTTCCGGCAAGGAGGTCACCGTCGATGGCGGGTCGGTGCTCGGCGTGCGCTTCGAGCCGGCGTCGGGCTTCGACCTCAGCGGCGGCGGGCGCCAGGTGTTCAAGGGCCCCGACCGCCTCGACCTGGCCACGACCACCATCACCGACGTCGTGCGCACCGGCGACTTCGAAGCCGTCCTCACGTGGGCCGTCGGCATCGACGGGGCGAAGGCGCCCTTCCGGGTGGTGGCCGACGCTGCGGCCCGCACGATCAGCGTCGAGGTCGCGAGCTCGTGACCCGTTCGTAGAGCTCGAGGTAGCGCTCGGCCAGGTGGTCCATCGAGAACTCGTTGGCCCGTTGGTCGCCGGCCTCGACCATCGTCCGCCGCAGCGACGCGTCGCCGAGGAGCCGGCCGAGGGCGCCGGCCAGCGCGTGGGCGTCGCCGGGCGGGACGAGCAGCGCGTGCTCGTCGGGGCGGGCCACCCGCCGGTAGCCGGGCAGGTCGCTGGCGACGATGGCGGTCGAGGCGGCCATGGCCTCGAGCAGCACGACGCCGAACGACTCACCGCCGAGCGAGGGCGCGCAGAACACGTCCGCGCTGCGCATACGGACGGCGACCTCGTCGTCGGGCACCGGGCCGAGCCATTCGATGCGGTCGTCGCCGGCGTGCTTCTTCTTGAGCTCCGCCGTCTGGGGGCCGTCGCTCGCGACCCACAGCCGCACGTCGGCAGGAAGCTCGGCCAGCGCGTCGAGCAGTACGCCCAGGCCCTTGCGGGGTTCGTGGCGCCCGAGGAAGAACACCGTCGGCCGGTCGACGGGGCGGGGCACGGCCTTGGCGAAGCGCTCGACGTCGATCCCGTTGAAGAGCATCTCGTACTCGCCGCCCAGCGACTCGGCCGCGGTGATGCGGGCATCCTCCGACACCGCGCAGCGGATGGCCAGGTGCTCAACGGCCCAACGAGCGGCGGGCCCGAACCACGCGTACTCCCGCACCCGGCCGAAGCGGTGGAAGGTCCCGATCGTCGGCTTGTCCGAGGTGAGCAGGGCGGTGAGGGTCGGGCCCGGGCAAAGAGGCTCGTGGAGGTGGACGACGTCGAAGTCCTCGTCCCGCAAGGCCCGGATCGTCCGCAGCGCGCACGAGGGGTCGGGGGCGATGGGCGCGATCGAGCCGTTGGACGCCACCGGGATCGAGCGGCCGAGGGGCGTGACCCCGGCGTCGGGCGGGGGGCCGTCGCACGGCGCCAGGACCCGCACCTCGTGGCCGAGGTGGCGCAGCGCCCGGGCCAGGCCGAGGGCCTGGCGTTGGGCCCCGCCCGGCCTGGTCAAGCTGTACGGGCAGACCTGGGCGATGCGCATCGTGCCGTCAACGCTATCGGCTGACGTTTGGGCGCGATGACTTCGGTATTCCGAAGTCATCGC
>JAXDPV010000105.1:0-28267 GCA_034668185.1 Actinomycetota bacterium | reverse complement strand
CGAAGTCATCGCGCCCAAACGGCTCGGGTGAATCGATCTCGGTCAATAGAGGACCTCCCACAAGACGAGCCCCTGGGGTGGGGCGAGCTGCCCGGCCTGCGAGCGGTCTTTGGCCCGCAGGATGCCTGCCATGTCGCCGGCCCGCTTCTTGCCCAGGCCGACCTCCACCATCGTCCCGACCACCGACCTCACCATCTGCTGGCAGAACGACGATGCTTCCACGTCGAAGCGCAGCCGGCCGTCCTCGAGGGCGATCCACCTCGCCTCCCGCAGCCGGCGCACGTTCGACCCGCTGGCGTCGGGCGGCTTGCGGCAGAACGAGGAGAAGTCGTGCTCGCCGAACAGCGGGTCGCACGCGGCTTGCATGGCCCGCAGGTCGAGCGGCTCCTCGACGTGCCAGGCGGTGGTGGCGAGGAACGGGTCGGGCACGGGCCGGTTGAGCACGGTGTAGTGATAACGGCGGGCGGTGGCTGAGTAACGGGCGTGGAAGTCGGGGTCGGCGACCTCGACATCGCGCACCACGATCGAAGGCCGCAGCATCTTGTTCAGCGCCCGCTGCAACGACACGAGGCCGAGGTCGTCGGCGTCCAACGGCGAATCGAAGTGGACGACGTTGCCCCACGCATGGACGCCGGCATCGGTCCGGCCCGCGACCACGAACCGCACGGGGTGCTTCAGCACCTTCTCGATGGCCACCGCCAGCGACCCGGCCACCGTCTTCACTCCACCCGGCTGGAAGGCGAACCCCTTGTACCCGGTGCCGTCGTAGGCCACGGTCATGCGAACTCGCGACCGCACCTCGGGCGGGGCTTCCTCCAAGGGTTCGTCGAACAACGTCATGGGCGGCGCCCGACGTTACGTCAGGCGCCGTCGAGCAGCAGCCGCCGCCGCACGCCCCGCACGCCGAACACCACGGCCAGGGCCAACCCCGACGTGGCCAGCGCCCCGGCCTGGCGCGGGCCCGTCGCCGGGAGGGCACCGTTCCGGCCACGACCCGTCGAACCGGCGCCGCCCGCCGCCGCCGACGCCGCCACCGCGCCCGAGGTCGAGTCCGTTCCCGCGGTGCCCGAGGCGGTGGCGAACGGCCAGACGCCGTTGGTCACCTTGAAGGCCCAGAACCCGCTGTTGCCGTCGGAGTACCAGATCTCGCTGCGGGCAGGCACGAAGGACGCGCTCGACATGGCGTACGAGCTGTCCTGCCCGGGTCGGGGGTCGAGGCCGGGCCCGATGGGCGCGTTGAAGTAGGCGATCTCCTTGGGGTTGTACGGGTCGCGGATGTCGAACAGGCGCAGCCCCGAGAGGATGAAGGTGCAGGCCACCACGCCAGGGTCGACCCGCTGGGGCACCGTGCAGTAGTGGCCGGTGTAGCCCTGCAGCGGGTTGATCACCCCGTTGTCGGCGGTCTGGCTCGGGTCGGCCTGGGCCTCGGCGGCGTTGACCTCGAGCCGGAGGTTGGAGATCACCTTGGGCTTGGTCTCGTCGGCCATGTCGATGATGCGGGCCGCGCCCACCTTGGCCGCGCTGCCGAACTCGTCGATCTCCATGATGTAGGGGTGGCCGCCGATGGTGATGGGGATCGGCACCTGGGGTGTGCTCATCACCGGCCACGTCAACCGGCTGATCTCCCGCATCTGCGGGCTCGGCTTGCGGGCCTGGATGTCGCTGACGTCGAGGACGACCAGGCCCACGCCCGACACCGCGAGGTAGGCCCGGTTGCCGTCGTCGCTGATCGTCAGGCCGTGCGACCGGTACTGGTAGGTGTAGGCCAACGGCTTGGGCACCGCCGGATTGGTGAGGTCGATGGCCACGACGGTGTTGCCGTACAGCGACGACGAGTAGAAGGTGAGGCCGTCGGGCGACCATCCGCTCTCGTGGCCGAGCCCCGCCAGCGGGAGACTCGAGAGCGGCGTGGGGGTGCGGCAGTCGTGGCTGACGTCGTACACGTCGATGACGCCCGGATAAAAGAGCGGGTTGGCGGTGACGGCCGCGAGCAGCCCCCGCTTGGGGTTGAGCAGCATCGACTCGTGGGGCGACTGCATGGCCGGCGTCACCAGGCCCATCGTCTTCTTGGGGTCGGCGGGGTTCGACATGTCGAGGACGAAGGCGCCGGTGAGGTTGGTGCTCAGGTTGGTGGCGTTGGCCGGGAAGAGCAGGGTCGTGTCGTAGAAGGCGCACTCGTGGCCGGCACCGTCGACGTAGCGCTCGACCTTGTAGCCGCCGCTGTCGCCGAAGTGCCCGACCAACTGGGTGTTGCAGGTGTAGCCCTGCTTGGCCCGCCCGCTGTCGACCTCGGCCTTGGGCACCCGGCCCTGGCGCCCGGTCTCGGGGTTGGAGCCGGGCCCGCACACCGCCTTGGGCGTGACCAGCGAGGGCTCGTCGGCGGCGAGCGCCATCCAGGGGACGCTGGCGACCCCGGCCAAGAGCAAACCGGCCACCGCCAACCGGAACCATCCCAACGAATTGGTCATGAGTTCCCCCCGCCGCGGGACCGTAGCAGGGCAGGCCAGAGCAGAGCCACGAGGCCCAGCAGGCCGAGGGCGACGGCCGCGCCGACCACGAGCCACGGCCGGCGCCCGTCGCCGTCGACGCCTTGCACCGGCGGTTGGGGCGCGCTGGCCACGAGGTAGTAGCCGGACCCCTGCAGCCGCCCGCCGTAGCCCTCGACACCGACGATGCGGGCGCCCTCGACGGCGTGCCACCGCCGGCCGTCGGCCGAGAACAGCAGCGCCCGCGGGGCGTAAGGCGCGGTCAGGGCCACGCTCCCCTCCCCGTCGAAGGGCGGTACCTCGACGCGATAGGCGTTGCCGTCGGGGGCGAGGCCGGCATCGCCGAGGTCGCCGAGCGACGCCGGGTCGACCGGCGTGATGGCGACCGTGCCGGCCACGCCGCTCGGCAGCGTCACCACCGCCTGGCCGTCGCCGGTGGCGACCGATCCACCGGCCGGCGCCGCCCGCACCGAAGCCGGCGCCACGTTGGTCGCCTTCGCCTGCGGCGGCGGCCTCACCCACCGGTACGGGATGGCGTTCCCGTCGGCGAACGCCGCCAGCGCGAGCACCAGCAACGTTTGGGAAGCGCCAATGCGCAATCGCGCGCTCATGCTTCCCGAACGGTGAAGAGGACGACCGCGACCTGGCGGTTGGCGAAGGGCCCGTGGTCGACGGCGACGTACTCGACCTGGAGCGAGTGGTCGCCGGGCACCAAGCCGGTGAGCGGGCGGACGAGCTCGTCGGTCATGGCCAGCGTGAGCCCGTCCACGGTCAGGTGCAGGTGGCCCTCGTCCGCGGTCAACGGCCCCGACGTCCGGGCCACCAACCGGCCGCCGGTCAACGTCACCGAAACCGTCGTCTCGGTGCCGACGACCACTGCGCCGGGCGTGGGCGCGACGATGGCGATCCGCGCCGGGGTGGTCGGGCGTTTCGCCGCAGGCGCGGGACCGCCGCCGCACCCGGCCGTCAAACAGACGGCGAGCGCAGCGGCGGCAGCCAGACGCAGAAGCGTTAAACGAGCTCGATGCGGGCCATGGGGGCCTTGTCCCCGTGGCGGGGCCCGAGCTTGAGGATGCGGGTGTAGCCGCCGGCCCGGTCGGTGTAGCGGGGACCGATGTCCTCGAACAGCTTGTGGGCCATGTCCTTGTCACGGATGAAGGCAACGACGTCACGCTGGCGGTAGACGCCGCCCTTCTTGGCCTTGGTGATGACCTTCTCCAGCACGGGGCGCAGTGCCTTGGCCTTGGCCTCGGTCGTCACCAACGCCTCGGCGGCGATGAACGACGCCACCAGGTTGCCGAACATGGCCTTCTGGTGGGCGGCGGTGCCACCGAAGCGGCGGCCCTTCTTCGGGGTACCCGGGATACCGGACATCGGACGGCTACTCCCCCTTGCGGCGCAGCGAGAGGCCGCGCTCGTCGAGCTTCTGGATGACCTCGTCGAGCGACTTCTGGCCGAAGTTGGTGATGGCCAGGAGGTCGTCCTCGGTGCGCTCCACCAGCTCGCCGACGGTGTTGACCTGGGCCCGCTTGAGGCAGTTGCGGGGACGCTCCGACAGGTCGAGGTCTTCGATGGGGAGGTCGAGGTCGGGCGACCCGGAGGACGCACCGCTCACCTCGCCGAGCTCGAGGCCCTGGGGGGCGTCGGACATGTCGGCGACCAGGCCGACGAGCGACCGCAGCGTGTCGCCGGCCGAGGCCAGCGCCTCACGGGGCGAGATCGAACCGTCGGTCTCGATGTCGAGGATCAGGCGGTCGTAGTTGGTCGACTGCTCGACCCGGGTCGGCTCGATGGTGAAGGCGACCCGCCGGACCGGCGAGAAGATCGAGTCGACCGGGATGACCCCGATCGTGGACGACTTCTTGTTGCGGTCGGCGGAGACGTAGCCCCGGCCCCGCTCGACGGTGATGTCGACGGCGAGGCGCCCCTTGCTGTTGAGCGAGGCGATGGGCAAGTCGGTGTTGAGGATCTCGACGTCGGCGGTCGTCTGGATGTCGCCGGCGGTGACCTCGGCCGGGCCGCGGGCGTCGAGGCGCACGGTCACCGACTCGTCGGTCTCCACCCGCAGGACCAGGTCCTTGAGGTTGAGGATGATGTCGGTGACGTCCTCCTTCACCCCGGGCAAGGTCGAGAACTCGTGGAGGGCCTCGTCGAAACGCACCTGGGTGACGGCTGCCCCCGGGATCGAAGACAGCAGCGTCCGCCGGAGCGAGTTGCCGATGGTGTGGCCGAACCCGGGCTCGAGGGGGCCGACGGCGAAACGCTGCCGGTTGGCCTCTTCTTCGCCGACGGGCTCGACGGTGGGGCGCTGGATGATCAGCAAGGGAATCAGCTCCTGGGGGCTTACTTGGAGTAGAGCTCGACGATGAGCTGCTCGCGCACCGGTACGTCGATGTGCTCGCGCAGCGGCTGGTCGCGAACCGTGACGTCGACCTTCTCGGCACCGATCTCGAGCCACGGCGGGACGAGACGGTCGATGGTGTCGATGTTGTGGCGGACGACGATGAGGTTGCGGGACTTCTCCTTCAGGGCGACGACGTCGCCCTTGCGGACCCGGAAGCTCGGGATCGTGACCCGCTTGCCGTTGACCGTGACGTGGCCGTGGCGGACGAGCTGGCGGGACTGGTTGCGGCTCGCGCCCCAGCCGGCCCGGAAGGCGACGTTGTCGAGCCGGAGCTCGAGCATCCGCAGCAGGTTCTCGCCGGTGATGCCGCTGGTGCGGTTGGCCTCTTCGTAGAGGTTGCGGAACTGCTTCTCGAGCAGCCCGTAGATCCGGCGGGCCTTCTGCTTCTCCCGTAGCTGGATCTGGTACTCGGACTCACGCGGGCGGTCGCGCCCGTGCTCGCCCGGGGGGTAGGGCCGGCGCTCGATCGGGCACTTCATCGTGTCGCACTTGGGGCCCTTCAGGAACAGCTTCATCTTCTCGCGCCGGCAGAGGCGGCAGACGGGACCGGTGTACCGGGCCATTACACGCGCCTCCGCTTCTTGGGCCGGCAGCCGTTGTGTGGGATGGGGGTGACGTCCTTGATGCCGGCGACCTCGATGCCGGCCTGGGTCAGGCTGCGGATGGCGGTCTCCCGCCCCGAGCCCGGGCCCTTCACCAGGACGTCGACCTTGCGGACGCCCTGCTCCATGGCGGCTCGCGCCGCCTTCTCGGCCGCGAGCTGGGCGGCGAAGGGCGTGGACTTGCGGCTGCCCTTGAACCCGACGTTGCCGGCGCTGGCCCACGAGATGACGTTGCCTTGCAGGTCGGTGATGCAGACGATCGTGTTGTTGAACGAGCTCTTGATGTGGGCGACGCCGTAGGGGACGTTCTTCTTCTCACGGCGGCGGGGGCGGCGACCGCCCGGCTTCGGCTTGGCCATTACTTGCGGACCTTCTTCTTGCCGGCGACGGTCTTCTTCGGACCCTTCCGGGTGCGGGCGTTGGTGTGGGTGCGCTGGCCCCTGACGGGCAGGCCGCGACGGTGGCGGATGCCCTGGTAGGAGCCGATCTCCATCTTGCGCTTGATGTCTTGCTGGATGTCCCGGCGCAGGTCGCCCTCGACCTTCACGTTGGCGTCGATCCAGGTGCGCAGGCGGGTGACCTCCTCTTCCGTGAGGTCACGGACGCGGGTGTCCTTGTCGATGCCGACGGCGGCGCAGACCGTTTGTGAGGTCGTGCGGCCAACGCCGAAGATGTAGGTGAGGCTGATCTCCAGCCGCTTTTCGCGGGGGATGTCGACGCCTGCGATACGAGCCACCGAACTCCTTAACCTTGCCGCTGCTTGTGGCGGGCGCTGGCCGTGCAGATCACCATGACGCGACCGTGCCGACGGATGACCTTGCACTTCTCGCACATGGGCTTGACGCTGGGACGAACTTTCATGAGACCTACTTGTACCGATAGGTGATCCGACCTCGGGTGAGGTCGTACGGGGTGATTTCCACCTGGACACGATCGCCGGTGAGGATGCGGATCCGGTTCATGCGCATACGGCCGGAGCTGTGGGCCAGGACTTCGTGGCCGTTTTCGAGCTTGACCTTGAACATGGCGTTGGGGAGCGGTTCGACGACCGTCCCTTCGAGCACGATCGCATCTTCTTTGGGCTTCGGCAGGTGTCCTCCTGAGGGCGTTTTGAAGCTGGTACAACTGCTGGGGTTCGGCCGGGGTCGGCGGCGCCTCTCGGGGCGCGCCGGGCCAAACGAAGAGATTAGCGCGGCCCCACGCCTAGAGCCAACCCCGCTTCCTGGCGCAAACCGGAGCCCCCCGGGAGCCCCCGCCCCCCTCTGCCGCTTTTGCACAGTCAGGCCCCGCCCGCCCGGGCGGGCCATGGCGGCCGTTTGGGCAGCGCCACTCCGCCATTGCGTACTCACGCTGCCCAAACGCCGGGGGCTACGGGAGGGTGTAGACCTCGGGGCCGTCGTCGGTGACCACGATGGTGTGCTCGAAGTGGGCGGAGAGGGAGCCGTCGGCGGTGACGACGGACCAGCCGTCGGCCAGGACACGGGTGTCGGCCCGACCGGCGTTCACCATGGGCTCGACGGCGAAGGCCATGCCGGTCTTCAGCCGGGGCCCGGGCACGCCCGGCCAGTAGTTCGGCACCTGGGGCTCCTCGTGCATCGAGGTCCCGATGGCGTGGCCGACGTACTCCCGGACGACCGAGAACCCGGCGCCCTCGGCGACGAGCTGGACCTCCCGGCCGATGTCGTGGAGCCGGTTGCCGTCCTTCATGACCTCGATCCCGGCCCACAACGACCGCTCGGTCACCTCCATCAGCTTCTCGGCCTCGGCCGAGACCGAGCCGACGCCAGCGGTGTAAGCGGCATCGCCGTGGTAGCCCTCGATGATCGCCCCGCAGTCGATCGAGATGATGTCGCCTTCCTCCAGCACGACCGCATCCGACGGGATCCCGTGGACGATCATCGAGTTGGGCGAGGCGCAGATCACCGCCGGGAACGGCGGCTGCCCGTACCCGAGGAAGTTCGACTTCGCCCCCCGCTCCGACAAGACCGCACGGGCGATCCGGTCGAGCTCGCCCGTCGTCACCCCAGGCCGCAGGGCCAAACGGGTCCGTTCGTGCATCTCGGCCACCACCCGCCCGGCCCGCCGCATCTTGGCCAGCTCTTCCGCGCCCCGCCGCATCAGCCGTGCCGCCGGATATCGATGGCCCGCACCATCCGATGGAAGACGTCGTCGGGGATCCCCAAGCCGTCGATCGTCACCAGCATGTCCCGCTCCAGGTACCAGGCGATCAGAGGCGCGGTCTGCTCCTCGTACAGGTCCAGCCGGCGGCGGATCGCCTCGGGCTGGTCGTCCTCCCGCTGCACGACCTCGCCCCCGCAGAAGTCGCACGTCCAGTTCAGGTGGGGCGGTTGGGTCGTGGAGTAGATGGCCCCGCACACGTCGCACACCCGCCGGGAAGCCAGCCGCTCCAGCGCGGCAACGGTCGGCAGTTCGATGTCGATGGCCAGGTCGAGCGCCCGCTCGCTACCCAACAGGTCGGACAACGCCTGGGCCTGCCCGGTCGTCCGGGGAAACCCGTCGAGGATGAACCCACGGGTCGAGGTGTCCTCGTAATCCAACCGCTCCTGGACCAACCCGATCATCACCTCGTCGGGCACGAGCTCACCGGCGTCCATGAACTCCTTGGCCCGCCGCCCGAACTCCGTCTGCGAGCGCGCCGCCGCCCGCAGCATGTCGCCTGTGGAGATATGCGGCACCACGTAGTGCCGCGCCAGGCGAGCACACTGCGTCCCCTTCCCGGCGCCTTGCTTGCCGAGGATGACGAGACGTGCTCCAGGGACCACGGATTACTTTCTCAGGAACCCGTCGTAGTTCCTCATCATGAGCTGGCTGTCGATCTGCTTCATCGTCTCGAGGGCCACGCCCACGGCGATCAGCAAGGTCGTGCCGGCAAAGGGGAAGTTGGTGATGTGGGCCGCGGCCAACGCCAGCGCCGGCAGCAGGGCGATGATGGCGAGGAACAGCGCCCCCGGCAGGGTGATGCGGTTGAGGATCGACGTCAGGTGGCGCTCGGTCGGCGGCCCCGGCCGGATGCCGGGGATGTAGCCGCCGTTCTTCCTGATGTACTCGGCCTGCTGGTGCGGGTCGAAGGAGATGGCCGTGTAGAAGTAGGCGAAAGCGATGATCAGCAACCCGTAGAGCCCGATGTAGAGGGCCGACGACGGTTGGTACAGGTTGTTGTTGATGAAGGCCCGAACCGACACGCCCCACCCGTGGTTGGGCAGCACGTTGCTGAACAGGATCGGGAACTGGAGCAGCGACGAAGCGAAGATGATCGGGATGACGCCCGACTGGTTGACCTTCAGCGGGATGTAGCTCGACTGGCCGCCGTACATCTTGCGGCCGACGACCCGTTTGGCGAACTGGACTGGGATGCGCCGCTGCCCCTGCTCGACGAAGATCACGGCCACCAGCACCGCCAGCACCAGGATCATGATGATCACGAAGAGGAAGTTCCCGGCCTGGGCCCGCACCCGGGCGCCGCCGGCGGGCATGCCGGACACGACCGACGAGAAGATCAGGATCGACATCCCCTGGCCGATGCCCCGCTGGGTGATGAGCTCGCCCAGCCACATCACCATGGCGGTGCCCGCGGTCATCGACAGCACGACCAGCAGCACGCGGGGGATGGTGAAGTTCGGGATCAGGTCGACGTTCTCCAGGCCGCCGCCGAGGAAGCCCGGCGCCCCGTTGTGGAAGGCGAAGGCCAGCGCCGTCGACTGCATGATCGCCAGCGCCACCGTGACGTAACGGGTGGCCTGGGTGATCTTCTTCTGGCCGACGGCGCCCTGGTCGCGCCACTCCTCCAGCTTGGGGATCACGACCTGCAGGAGCTGCATGATGATCGAGCTGGTGATGTACGGCATGATCCCGAGCCCGAAGATGGCGAAGCGGGTGAGCGCCCCACCGGAGAACAGGTTGAGGAAGCCGAGCACACCGCCCCGTTGCGAGGCGGCGGTGATCTGCTCGACCGCCTCGAAGCTCACGCCCGGCGTCGGCACGTGCGCGCCGAAGCGGTAGAGGGCGATGACCGCCAGGGTGAAGATGATCTTCCCGCGGAGGTCGGGGATCTTGAACATGTTCTTCACGTTGGAGAACACGACGTTGCTCCTCGTCTCGCGGTGGTCTGAACGGTCAGCGGTTGGTCAGTGCGTTGCCCTTGGCCGGCGGGCGCCCAGCCCCCCACGGCGGAGGGATGACTTCCACGCTACCGCCTGCGCCCTGGATCGCCTCGACGGCCGACTTGGAGAACGCGTGGGCCTTCACCGTGACCGCCCGGGTCAGCTCGCCCCGGCCCAGCACCTTCACCAGGCCGTGCTTGTGTACGAGGCCCTTGGCCCGCAGTGTCTCGGGGTTGACCTCGTTGCCCTCGAAACCCTCGATGGTGTCGAGGTTGACGACGGCGTACTCGACCCGGAACGGGTTCTTGAAGCCCTTGAGCTTGGGGACGCGCATGGCGAGCGGTAGCTGGCCACCTTCGAACCCGGGCTTGATGTTGTTGCGGGCGCCCTGGCCCTTGGTGCCACGGCCGGCGGTCTTGCCGCCCTTGCCGCCGATGCCGCGGCCGACCCGGCGCTTGGCCTTCGTCGACCCCGGGGCCGGCTGGAGATCGTGGATCTTGATCGGCATCAGACTTCCTCGACGGTGATGAGGTGGGGCACCCGGGCGATCATCCCGCGGATCTCGGGGCGGTCGGGCAGGGTGTTGGTGTGGCCGATCCGGCGCAGCCCGAGGGCCCGTAGGGTGCCGCGGTGTACCGGCTTGGTGCCGATCGCGGAGCGGATCTGGGTGACCTTGAGCTCAGCCATGTTCGTCCTATTCGACTTCCTGGGGCACGTGGGGTCCGCGCCTGGTCTCGTTGTAGGCCTTCAGCACGCCGGCGGGCGTGACCTCTTCCGGGGTCTTGCCCCGGAGGCGGGCGATGTCGTCGGGCCGCTTCAGGTCCTTGAGGCCGGCGATGGTGGCGTGGGCCACGTTGATGGCGTTGGAGCTGCCGAGCGACTTGCAGAGCACGTCGTGGATCCCGGCCATCTCCAGGATGACCCGGGCGGCGCCGCCGGCGATCACGCCGGTACCGGGGGCGGCCGGCTTCAGCAGCACCCGGCCGGCACCGGCCACGCCGATGATGGGATGGATGATGGTCGAACCGGCCAGGGGCACGTCGAACACGTTCTTCTTGGCGTTCTCGGTCGCCTTCTGGAGGGCGATCGAGTGCTCCTTGCCCTTGCCGTAACCGAGGCCGACCCGGCCGGAGCCGTCGCCGACGACGACCAACGACGTGTGCGAGAACCGGCGGCCGCCCTTGACGACCTTGGCCACCCGCCGTCCCCGGCCGATGGGCCGCTCCTGCAGGTGGCTGCCGTCGCCACCGCGGTCGCCCCGGTCGTCGCGGTCACGATTGCGGTCGCGCCCGTCGCGCCCAGGCCCGCCCGGTCCACGTTGAAAGTCCGACATCTAGAACTCCAGTCCGGCGGCACGGGCCGCATCGGCGAGGGCAGCGACCCGCCCGTGGTAGATGAAACCGCCGCGGTCGAAGACGACCTTGTCGACGCCGGCCGCCTTCGCCCGCTCGGCGACGAGCCGGCCGACGGTGGTGGCCGCGTCCTTGTTGCCGCCGCCCGATGACCGCAGGTCCTTCTCGACGGTGGTCGCCGAGGCCAGGGTTCGGCCGGAGCGGTCGTCGATGACCTGGGCGGTGATGTGCTTGGCCGAGCGGAACACGGCCAGGCGGGGGCGCTCGGCGGTGCCGAACACCTTCTTGCGCACCCGATGGTGGCGGCGCTTGCGGAGCTCGAGCTTCTTCTGCGTGGCGTTCGTCATTACTTGGCGGCCTTCCCAGCCTTGCGCTGCACCACTTCGCCGGCGTAGCGCACGCCCTTGCCCTTGTAGGGCTCGGGCTTGCGGATCTTGCGGATGTTGGCCGCCACCTGGCCGACCAACTCCTTGTCGATGCCCTTGACGATGATGCGGGTCGGGACGGGCACCTCGAAGGTGATGCCCGACGGGGCGTCGACGGCCACAGGGTGGCTGAAACCCAGCGCCAGGTCGAGCCGATTCGGCGACGGCGACGCCGCCCGGTAGCCGACGCCGACGATCTCGAGCTCCTTGGTGAACCCGGCGGTCACGCCCACGACCATGTTGTTGACCAGCGAACGGGTCAGGCCGTGCAACGCACGGTTCTGGCGCTCGTCGTTGGGGCGCTCGACGAACAGCGTGGCCTCGTCCTGGCGCACGGTGATCTCGCCCGGGATCTCGCGCTCGAGCGAACCGTTCGGGCCTTTGACCCGGACGACGCGACCGTCGAGCACGACGTCGACGCCGCTCGGGACGGGGATGGGGGACTTACCGATACGTGACATGGTCGAAAGGACTCCGAACTACCAGACGAAACAGAGGACTTCGCCGCCCTTGCGGGCACGGCGAGCCTCTCGGTCGGTCATGAGGCCCTGGCTGGTCGAGACCACGGCGACGCCCAGCCCGCCGAGGACGCGGGGAAGGGAGTCGGCCTTGGCGTAGACGCGCAGGCCGGGCTTGGACACCCGCTTGATGCCGGAGATGGTGCGGGTCCGGTCGGGGGCGTACTTCATGCTGATGGTCAGCACCTTGCCGGGCCGCTCGGTGTTGTCGGCCACGGTGAAGTCCTGGATGTAGCCCTCCCGCTTGAGGACGGCGGCCAGCGCCTCCTTGAGCTTGGAGGAGGGCATACGCACCTCGTCGTGCATGGCCACGTTGCCGTTGCGGATGCGGGTGAGCATGTCGGCAATGGGATCGGTCATCGTCATGTGAGTTCAGACCTCCCTTACCAGCTCGCCTTGGTGACGCCGGGAATCTCGCCGGCGTGGACCATGGCGCGGAGACAGACACGGCAGAGCCCGAACTTGCGGTACACGCTCTTGGGCCGGCCGCACCGGCGGCAGCGGGTGTAGGCGCGCACCTTGAACTTCGGCTTGCGCTGCGCCTTCTCGATCAGTGCCTTCTTCGCCATTACTTCTTGCCTCTCTGCTGCTGGGGACCGCGGCCACGCTTCTTCTTGGGTTGCTGCATCAAACCGAGCGGGCCCTCGTCGCCGGGTCTCCGGAACGGGAAGCCGAACGCCTGGAGGAAGGCCTTGCCTTCGTCGTTGGTGGTGGCGGTGGTCACGATGGTGATGTCCATGCCTCGGGTGGTGTCGACCTTGTCGTAGTCGATCTCCGGGAAGATCAACTGCTCGGTGACGCCGAACGTGTAGTTGCCCCGGCCGTCGAAGCTGTCGGCCGGCAGGCCGCGGAAGTCGCGGATGCGGGGGATGGCGACCGAGATCAGCCGGTCGAGGAACTCCCACATGCGGTCGCCCCTGAGGGTCACCTTGCAACCGATGCTCTGGCCCTCGCGGAGCTTGAAGCCGGCGATCGACTGGGTGGCCTTGGTCACCAGCGGCTTCTGGCCGGTGATGATCGTCATGTCGCGGACCGCGCCCTCGAGGAGCGACGGCTGGCCGACGGCCCGGCCGACCCCCATGTTGACGACGATCTTCTCGAGCCTCGGCACCTGCATGGTGTTGGCCAGCCCGAGGGTTTCCTTGAGCTGGGCCCTGAGCTCGTTGTCGTACTTCTGCTTGAGGCGGGGACGGACGCCCGCGTGCTGGATCGCGGTCATCACTTGTCCTTCCTGACGATGCGCAGGTCGCCGCCGCACTTGCGACAGATGCGGACCTTGCGGTTCTGGTCGTCGAAGCGGTAGCCGACCCGTGTCGGCTTGTCGCAGTTCGAGCAGAGGATGGCGACGTTGGCCACCGGGATCGGCATGTCCTTGTCGATGATCCCGCCCTGGGTCGTGGCCCGGGTTGCGCGGGTGTGGCGCTTGGCCACGTTGACGCCGTCGACGATGACCTTGCCGAACTCGGGCATGGCGCGCATGACCTCGCCCTCCTTCCCGCGGTCCTTGCCGGTCAGCACCCTGACGCGGTCACCCTTCTTGATCTTCATCACAAAACCTCGGGAGCGAGAGAGACGATCCGCATGAACTTCTTGTCCCGCAGCTCCCGGCCGACCGGGCCGAAGATGCGGGTGCCACGCGGTTGCAACTGGTCGTTGATGAGGACGGCGGCGTTCTCGTCGAAGCGGATGTAGCTGCCGTCCGGGCGCCGCTTCTCCTTGGTCGTGCGGACGACGACGCACTTGACGACGTCGCCCTTCTTGACCGCCGCGCCGGGGATGGCGTCCTTGACGGTGGCCACGAAGATGTCGCCGATGGAGGCGTAGCGGCGCTTGGAGCCGCCGAGCACCTTGATGCAGAGGACCTCGCGTGCGCCGCTGTTGTCGGCGACCCGAAGGCGGGACTCCTGCTGAATCATCGGGCCCGCTCCAGGACTTCGAGGAGCCGCCAGCGCTTGAGCTTCGACAGCGGGCGGGTCTCCTGGACCCGGACCCGGTCGCCGACGCGCATGTCGTTGTTCTCGTCGTGGACGTAGAGGCGCTTGGTGCGCTGCACCGTCTTGCCGTAGCGGGGGTGGCGCACCCGCTCGACGACCTTGACGATGGCGGTCTTCTCCATGGCCGACGAAGCCACGATGCCCTCGCGCACCTTGCGGGCGTTGGGGCGTGCTTCGGCGGTCTCGGCGGTGGTATCGGTCATGCGGTCTCTCCGGCTTCGGCTTCGGCGGCCTCGGCCGCGGCGATCTCGCGCTGGCGGAGGATGGTCTCGATGCGGGCGATCTCCCGGCGGGCCTTGCCGATGTTCGACGAGTTGTCGAGCTGGCCGGTCACGTTGCGGAATCGCAGGTTGAACAGCTCCTGCTTGGCCTCGCTCAGGCGGGTGACGAGCTCGTTGTCGCCCAGCTCGCGGACGGTGTCGGCGGACTTGTTGGCCATCAGACCTCCACCTCCTCGGAGCGTTGCAGGAACCTGGCCTTGATGGGGAGCTTCTGGATGGCGCGCTCCATGGCCGCCTTGGCCAGCTCGGGCGGCACGCCGCCGAGCTCGAACATGATGCGGCCGGGCTTGACCACGGCCACCCAGAACTCGGGGTTGCCCTTGCCCGAGCCCATGCGGGTCTCGGCCGGCTTCTGGGTGACGGGCTTGTCGGGGAACACCCGGATCCAGACCTTGCCGCCGCGCTTGACGTGGCGGGTCATGGCGATACGGGCGGCTTCGATCTGGCGGGCGGTGATCCAGCCGGGCTCGAGGGCCTGGATGGCGTAGTCGCCGAAGGTGATCGAGGCGCCACCCTTGGCCATACCCGTCATGCGGCCACGGTGCTGCTTGCGGTGCTTGACCTTCCTGGGCATCAACATGGCGGCCTACTCGTCCTTCTTGAAATGCGGGGCTTCGTGGTGGTCGCGGGTGCGACGCTCGATCTCCTCTTCCTCGGCGATCAAGCGCTCGAGGGCGGGGTCGACCTCACCCACGATGGGGGTGGCGGCTTCGGGGGCGTCGCCGGGCGCGGCCACCGCGGCGCCGGTGGCGTCGACGGGCTCGGTGCGACGGCGCTGGGCGCCACCGCCCGAGCTGATGACCCGGCGCTCACGCGGGCCCTGGCCCGAGGTGCCGCCGGTGGCCATGTCGGCCTCGCGGCTGATCTTGTCGTCAGGCGAGACCTTGTACGGGAGGATGTCGCCCTTGTAGATCCAGACCTTCACGCCGATGCGGCCCTGCGGGGTCTTGGCCTCGCGGACGCCGTAGTCGATGTCGGCCCGCAGCGTGTGCAGCGGCACCCGGCCTTCCCGGTAGAACTCCTTGCGGCTCATCTCCGAACCGCCGAGGCGGCCGGAGCACTGCACCCTGATGCCCTGGGCGCCGGCCTTGAGCACCGTCTGGACCGTGCGCTTCATGGCCCGGCGGAAGGAGACGCGGCCGGCGAGCTGGTCGGCGATGGCCTGGGCCATCAGCGCGGCGTCGAGCTCGGGCTGCTTGATCTCCTGGATGTTGAGCTGCACCTTGTTGTTGCCGGTGATCTTGCTCAGGTCGGCCCGCAGGCGGTCGGCCTCGGCGCCGCGCCGGCCGATGACGATGCCCGGGCGGGCGGTGTGGACGTCGATGCGCAGCCGGTCACGGGTGCGCTCGATCTCGACGCGACTGACGGCCGCCCGCTCGAGCTGCTTCGTCAGGTAGTCGCGGATCTTCCAGTCCTCGACGACCCAGTCCTGGTAGTTCTGGTCGTTGAACCAGCGGGACTTCCAATCGGTCGTGATGCCGAGGCGGAACCCGTAGGGGTTGACCTTCTGTCCCATCTACTTGTCCTCTTCTTCTTCGTCCGCGCTGGCTTCGACTTCTTCGGGAGCCTCGTCCTCGACGGCGACGGTCTCCTCGGGGAGGGCCTCCTCGGTCTCGAGGGCGAGCTCCTCGACCTCTTCGACTTCCTCCACCGGAACGTCTTCCTCGACGGCCACGGACTCGGCTCCGGTCTCGGTGGCGCCGCCACGGCCACGGCGGAAGCGGCCGCCGCGGTTGCCGCCGGCGTCGACCGACGCCGAGCCGGCGCGGCCACCGGCCACCCGGCGGGCCCGGCGGGCCTGCTGCTCCTGGGCCTGCTTCGTGCGGAAGCGGGCGAGCTGGTCGGCCGGCATCCGGCTGACGATCACGGTGATGTGGCACGTGCGCTTGCGGATGCGGCCGGCGCGCCCACGGGCCCGGGGGCGGAAGCGCTTGATGGTGACGCCCTCGTCGGCGTAGCAGGCCGAGACGTAGAGCTCGTCCTCGTCGATGCCGTCGTTGTTGCGGGCGTTGGCCACCGCCGAGGCCAGCACCTTGCCGACGGTGATGGCGGCGTCGCGCTCGGAGAACTTGAGGATCTCGCCCGCCCGCAGCACGTGCTGGCCCCGGATGAGGTCGAGCACCACCCGCACCTTGTAGGGCGAGATGCGGATGTACTTGGCGACGGCGCGGGTGCCGGGGCGCTCGTTCGTCTTCACGCCCGTCATCGGCGCGCCCCCCGCTCCTGGCCGGCGTGGAACCGGAACGTACGGGTGGGGGCGAACTCGCCCAGCTTGTGGCCGACCATCGACTCGGTGATGTAGACGGGCACGTGCTTGCGGCCGTCGTGGACGGCGACGGTGTGGCCGACCATGTCGGGGATGATCGTCGAGCGGCGGGACCACGTCTTGATGACGCGCTTCTCGTTGCTGGCGTTGAGGGCGTCGACCTTCTTCAACAGGTGGTCGTCGACGAACGGACCCTTCTTCAGGCTGCGCGGCATCTACTTATCTCCTCGACCCGCGCGTACGACGGCGGCGAATGATCAGTGCGTTCGATTCCTTCTTCTTCGACCGGGTGCGGCCCTCGGGCTTGCCCCACGGCGACACCGGATGGCGGCCGCCGGAGGTCTTGCCCTCGCCACCACCGAGGGGGTGGTCGACGGGGTTCATGGCGACACCCCGGGTCTGGGGGCGCACGCCCTTCCAACGGTTGCGGCCGGCCTTGCCGATCTTGATCAGCTCGGCTTCGGCGTTGCCGACCTCACCGATGGTGCCACGGCAATCGATCGGGACCCGCCGCATTTCCGTCGACGGCAGGCGGAGGGTGGCGAAGTCGCCCTCCTTGGCCACGAGCTGGATGCTCATGCCCGCGCCCCGGGCCATGCGGCCGCCGGCGCCCGGCTTCAGCTCGACGTTGTGGACGGTGGTGCCGACGGGGACGTAGCGCAACGGCAGGGCGTTGCCCGGCCGGATCTCGCTGCCCTGACCGCTCTGGAGGACGTCGCCGACCTTCACGTTGCGGGGGGCGAGGATGTAGCGCTTCTCGCCGTCGTAGTAGTGGAGCAGCAGGATGCGGGCGTTGCGGTTGGGGTCGTACTCGACGGCCGCGACCTTGGCCGGCACGCCGTCCTTGTTCCGCTTGAAGTCGACCATGCGGTACTGCTGCTTGTGGCCGCCACCGCGGTGGCGGGCCGTCTTGCGGCCGTAGCTGTTGCGCCCGCCGGTGCCGGGCTTGGGCGCCAGCAGCGACTTCTCGGGCTTGGACTTGGTGATCTCGGAGAAGTCCGAGACCGTCTGGAATCGTCGACCGGCGCTGGTCGGCTTGCGCTTGCGAAGGGGCACGGTTCCTTAACCTTCGAACAGGTCGATGCGGTCGCCCTGCTTGAGGGTGACGATCGCTCGCTTGGTGTCGGGACGGGTACCGAAGAACTGGCGGCGGCGCTTGCGCTTCCCCTTGCGGTTCAGCGTGTTGACCTTCACGACGGAGACGTTGAAGATCGACTCGACGGCCATGCGGATCTCGGTCTTGTTGGAGTCGGGGGCGACCACGAAGGTGTAGACGCCGTTGTCGAGGAGCCCGTAGGACTTCTCGGACACGACGGGCTTGATGATCACGTCGCGGGGGTCACGCATCGGCGTCGGCCTCTTCCTTCTTCGGCTGCTCGCCGCCCGGCAGCGACGCCTTGGTGAAGACGACCCAGTCGCTGACGAGGATGTCGTAGGCATTGAGCTCACCGTCCACGAGGATGTGGACGTCGGGCAGGTTGCGGAACGACAGCCACGCCCGCTCGTCGTCGCGGCTGAGGACGAGGAGGACCTTGCCCTCGAGGCCGAGGGCGGCCATGGCGGCGATGGCGTCCTTCGTCTTGGGCGCGTCGAAGTCCCACGACTCGACGACGACGATGCGGCTCTCCGCGGCCCGGTCGGACAGGGCCGAGCGCAGGGCGAGCTGCACCATCTTCTTGGGCGTCTTCTGCTTGTAGCTGCGGGGCTTGGGCCCGAGGGCCACGCCGCCGCCGGCCCAGTGGGGCGCACGGGTGGAGCCGGCGCGGGCCCGGCCGGTGCCCTTCTGGCGCCACGGCTTGGCCCCGCCGCCCCGGACCTCGGCCCGGGTGAGGGTGCTCTGGGTGCCGCTGCGGGCGGCCGCGAGCTGGGCGGTCACGACCTGGTGCATGACCGGCATGTTGGGCTGGATGCCGAAGATGGCATCGTCGAGCTCGACGGTGCCGGCGGCCTGGCCGGTGCGGGTGCGGACGTCGACGGAGGCCATTACTTGGTCGCCCCCTTCACCGCGTTGCGGATGAGCACGAGGCCGCCCCTCGGGCCCGGGACCGCGCCCTTGACGAGGAGGAGGTCGCGCTCGGCGTCGGCTTGGACGACCTCGAGGTTCAGGGTGGTGATGCGCTCGGCGCCCATGTGGCCGGCCATCTTCGTGCCCTTGAAGACCCTGGCCGGTGTGGCGCAGGCGCCGATCGAGCCCGGCGCCCGGTGGTGCTTGTGGTTGCCGTGGCTCGCGCCCATGCCCTTGAAGTTGTGGCGCTTCATGCCGCCGGCGAAGCCCTTGCCCTTGCTCACGGCGGTGACGTCGACCCGCTCGCCGGCGACGAGGACGTCGACGGTGAGCTCCTGGCCGACGGTGTAGCCGTTGGTGTCGTCGATGCGCAGCTCGACCAGCTTCTTGCCCGGCTCGACGCCGCCTTTGGCGAAGTGGCCCTGCTCGCCCTTGCTCAGGCGGGAGACCTTCTGGGTGCCGTAGGTGACCTGGAGGGCGGAGTAGCCGTCCTTGTCGGGCGTCTTCACCTGGACCACCCGGACGGGAGTGACGCGCACGACCGTGACCGGGATGGCGCGGTTCTGGTCGTCCCAGACCTGTGTCATGCCGACCTTCTCGCCGACGATCGCTTTCGATGCCATTGGAGCTCTTTCTGTTCTTCTTGTTCGCTCGTAGCCACTTACACGCAGACGCTCCGCCCGGGCGTGCCCGAGCGGAGCTCGTTCCTTTGTCGCTGCGAGGTCCCCTGCGGCGCTCGCAGACGTCGGTTGGTCTTGTGCTCCCGGTTCTCCGGAGGCCGGTCCATGGTAGCGGTCGTCCCCGGTAACGTCCAACGGCGTGGACGTGACCGCTGTTGATGCCCGGCTGGTGTTCGATTGTGGCTCACATACGGCGTTCGGCTCGGCGACGATGTCGTTTGTGGGCGACGGGCAGCCCGGATACTGGGACCTGCGCCAACACGTGGACGCCGCCTGGCTCGACGGCACGTCGTTGCCCGTTTCTGGGTTGGAGCCCAATCGGGACGGCGTGCGGGTGGTCGAGGCCGGCGACGGTGCCCACGAGCTGGTGGTGCGTTATCCCTTGGCCACGCCGGTGGCCACGGATGCGGTCCCTTTGGGGTGGACGCTGCAGCGGCCTGGGTTGCTTTTCGACTTCTGGATGTCCGACCTCTATCCCGGGCGCTACCTGGAGATGTGGGTGCCTTCACCTCTTTGTCACGACCAGTTCTCGCTCTCGGTGACCGTCGAGGTCGTCGGGGCCGGGCCCCACCGGGTGTTCGCCAACGGTGCGGTGTCCGGCGACGGGTCCCGGGTCGACTACCCGGCGTCGTTCACCTCGTTGTCGCCGATGCTCGTGATCGCCCCGGACGACCGTTACGACCTCATCTCGACGGTCGAGGACGGGCTCACGGTCGACACCTTCAAGTTCTCTGGGCCCGAGATCGACCTGGCCGCTTGTCACGTGACCGTGGCCGAGTGCCTGGCCCACAACCGTTCCCGCTTCGGTCCTTACGGGCACGGCTCGCGGTTCCTGACCTACGTGTGGGGCTCGTCCCGGGGCATGGAGTACGACGGGGCGACGACGGCTTCGGTGGCTTCGTTGGAGCACGAGGTGTTCCACTCGTGGTTCGGCCGGGGCGTGAAGCCGGCGACGGCCTCGGACGGCTGGATCGACGAGGCCTTCACCTCTTGGTACACGTCGCCTCCGGCCCGGGGGCGGCAGTGGGCGGCGGCCTTCGATTGGTCCGAGCCGCCGGTGCTGCTGTGCCCGGCGTCGCCCCTTGCCCGGTTCACGCCCCGGGAGTCGTACACCTCGGGTGCCCGTTTCTTCGCCGGCGTCGCCGACGTGTTGGGCGTCGACGGCTTGTGCGACGGCATGGGTCGGCTCTATCGGGAGCGGGTCGGCGGCTTCGTCTCCACCGCCGAGTTGTCGGCCTGGCTCTCTTCTGCCGGTGGCTTTGACTTCGGCCCGGCCTTTGCCCGCTGGATCCACGGCGAGGACGTGCGTTGACCGTCCGCGAGGCTTACGTGGCCGCTGCCCGTGCTGCCGTCGACCTCCTCGGTCGCCGTGAGGTGGGCGATTCGTGGGCGTCGCCGTCTTCGTTGGCCGAGTTCGACGTCGGCGGCCTGGCCGGCCACCTGGCCCGGGCGGTGCTGCAGGTCGAGTGGTACCTCGATGCCCCGGCCCCGGACGGCCCTGTTCTGTCGGCCGCCGAGTATTACGCCGCCGCCTCGGGTGGCGTCGACCCATCGTCGGCGGTCAACGTCGGCATACGCGCCCGTGCCGCCGAGACCGCCGCCGGCGGTTGGGCCCGCCTCTACCTCGACGCCGGCAAGGCCATCGACCGCCTCGCCGAGCGCCTCCCCACCGAACCCCCCGACCGTCGCGTCGACGCCACCGGCCGTACGCTCGTCCTCGACGAATATCTCAAGAGCCGCCTCATCGAGCTCTGCTTCCACATCGACGACCTGGCCCGCTCGCTCTCGCTGCCTCCCCCGTCGCTCCCCGCCGAAGCCACCACCCACGCCATCGCCGTCTTGGTCGGCGCCGCCCGCCTCCGCCACGGCGACCTCGCCATCCTCCACGCCCTCGGCCGGCGCGAGCTCGACACCGTCCAGGCCTTGCGGGTGCTCTAGCTCGTGGCCAAGCCCGCCAGGCGGGCGTCGTCGTCATCATCGATGAGGGCCGATGGGTCTGAACGCCGTCGAGCGCCGCCTTGCGCGTCCCTGCCGGCCGGTCGGGGGCCCCGCCTCATCGATTCGCGCAAGCCACCTTGCGCCCTGATCCAGCCCGGCAACTATGGAATGTATGCCACCGTTCCGGAGCCCAACTCCTCCAACGAATCCACGGCAAGGGAGTCCGAGAAGATGGCGTACTCGGAGCCCACGTGCTGGAGATGGGCCGTGTGCTTGATGTCGAAGGAGACACAGCGCTGCCTTGGATACAGTTCGGTTCGGATCCGCTCATCGCAGTTGTAGGTGACGAGCCATCTCGCATCGCTCGCCACCAAGAGCGCTGACAGCGTGCGATGGTCGTCCCAAGTGAGTTCGTCGAGGTAAAGATCGTCGCCCTTGTCGACATACGGTGGGTCGACGTAGAAGAAGGTCGTCCGTGCTCCCGGCAGCATCGTTCGGAGCAGCGAGACGCCATCGCCTTCGTGCAAAACCACTCGGTTCTTCAGGCGACTGATGGCCTCGATTCGTCCAATCAACTGTTCGCGATTGAAGCGAGCATCGATCAACCATCGGCCGGTCTGGTCAAGCCCACCGATCGGACGCGCGGCCAGGATGCCGGAACGATTCGTCCTATTCAGGAAAAACGTGGCGTAACCAAGGTCGAGGTCATCGGCCAGACCCGCCTTATAGATGGCGGCCTGGCGCCGCCACTCCTCGATTGACACCTTCGCGTGTCTGATCCGCGCTATCAGCTCGCTTGGATGCAAGAACACGCAACGCCAGAACGCGGCGACGCCTGGATCGAGGTCGTTCAGCACCACCTCGTCGACGTACTCATCAAGGAGCAGCCGCAACGCCGCCCCCGCGCCGCCCGCGAAGGGCTCGACGTACGTCGTGCAGGCGGGACGCTGTGCCGTGATGAGTGTGCCTAGGAAGTCGGCCAATGCTCCTTTGCCACCCGGGTAACGCAATGGACTAACGAAACGCATCGACGAGACCTAGACCAGACCGTCGAGAGCCGTCAAGAAGGGAGCGAAGTTGAACGCTATCTGCCTGAGTTCCGTCGCTGTCGGATGGAAATGTGGGTTGTGGACCCAGGCGTGAAGGGTGGCCACGGCCATCAGGCTCGTACCGTCCTGCAGTCCCGTCCGCACGGCCTGGTAGGCCGCATCCTTGCCGGAAGAGTCAATTGCCGCGAGGCATTTCTTCACCCGGTCCTTAAACTTGCCGGGCTTCATCCAATGCTTGGTTTCAAACACCTGGTCGACCGAGAGTTCGATTACAGCCCTCAGGAGAACGCAAGCGGCGTTAGGGAATCTCTCGAGATCCAAACCCTTCAACTCGGTGAGGATCGACTGGATCCGGCTTCCGAGGTTGTTCAAGTTCACACCGGTGAAGAGCTGATCGGGCGGCTTGGCACCCCTCGCCGCAGCCACGGCACGGCGCGGTCGAGTGGCCACGGTCTTGCTCGAGAGTGGGCGCGCGGTCGGCAGGTAGTTCGTCGCGTCCGGCAGGTCATCCCGGATCTTGCCGACGTAGCGTTTGCGTTGGGCTTTGGTCTTCAGGTCCGTAACAGTGACCGAGCCTGCCAAATCCTCGAGAATGCGCTGTACCGCAGGTAGAAGCTCAGGAGCAGAGTAGTGCGCCAGCATCTCGCCATCGGCAAAGGTAGTACCGAGCGCAGCACGGACATCGGGGTCGGCCACTAGCCGACCCAGCGTCGTGAGTTTCTCCTTGGCGACCTCCCTCGCCGCGGCTTTGATTGATGCACTCTTCGGATACGCCTTGTTGACGGCGTCCAAAAACGAGATTGCACGATCGGCGTGAGAACCTCGGTGGCGCTTGAAGCGTTGGGTGGACTCTGAGTTCCACGGGACGACGCCAGCTCCCTCGTTCTGGCCGGTGTGCCTCAACTGCAACCAGTGCTGCGCCTCCTCGCGCGAGGTCGCCACCGCACACCGGACCATTGCTGGCAGGTTGGCCTTTGCCGCCAACCTCTTAAAGGCGGTTTCCCATGGTCCGCCCACCGCAAGCGTCGGATTTGAGAGCAACTTGATCGCAGCGATGCGTCGATTGCCCTCCAGCACCGTGTAAGTGCCGGTGCGATTCTGAAGGACGAGGACCTCGTCGATCGGGCTTAGTCCGTTTACGGCAATGTCCTCGGCGAGCTTCAAGGTCTGGCGGCCCGACTCCTCGAGCAGGAGAGCAATGGCCTCGCGCTGATTGTTTGCGGGGGGATGCCTTGGGTTCTCTACATCCAACAACAGGTCTGCAACGCTGATCTGCTCGTGCTCCATGCACCCAGTCTGGCGGGGTCTGCGCGCGCGTGGGCGGACCTGGGAGAGCACTTGGGGGCGTCTTGCGGCTGCGGCTCTTCCGCCGGTTACGCGATCGACTTGGTCCTCTCCGGTAGCCCTCAGGTCTCTTACTCCTGGCTGGCTTCATTCCTCGTCCTCGGGTTCGTCGCCGCCGCCGGGGACGATGACGGGGTTGCCGTCGGCGTCGATGCGGACGGCCCAGCGGGCGCGGCCGCGGTGGTCGCAGAGGACGACGAAGGGGCCGGCGTTGGTGGTCTCGGGGAAGGCGAGGTCGTGGAGGCCGAGCTCGAGGGCAACGTTGCCGCCTTCGGCGAAGCTGAGGAGCGGGCCCGAGGCGGTGAGCATGAGGCTGAGGCGCTCGTGCCCTTCCTCGTCGAGCAGCGAGATTCCGGGGAACCAGTCGGACGACGTCGACGGGCTCAAGTCGCCAAGCACGGCGCGCACGCGCCCTGATGCGTCAAGCAGCTCGAAGCGCCGAGCGGACTGCACTTCCGGCACTCGATCGTGCCTACCTCTCCACATGATCTCGATCCTCCGTCCCTCCCTCTAGGCGAACATATGTTCGATCGAGAGTCAAGTGGAACGTGGCGAGCTGTTCCGGCCCCAGCGGTGCCCGCGCGTGGCACCCCGGAACAGCATCGCCAACCGTGCCCCCAGCCGCCTTGCGCGTTTCCCTGGCAGCTAAGAATTCCTAGCACACCCATGGGACAAATTACTAGCGGCGTCTACGGCCGGCGGTCATGCCTTTCACCAGCTCCGAGGGGTCGACCTCGAGCCCACTGGCGACCAGCACGATGTTGAACAGCGAGGGATTGACCTCACCCCGCTCGATGTGGCCGATGTAGGTGCGGTGCAACCCGACCCGCTCGCCGAGCTGCTCCTGCGACCAACCACGGGACTCACGTATGGCCCGCACGCGCCGCCCCAGTTCGGTCGCGTGCTCCGCCTGCTTCGTCTTCTGCATGTCGCCGCGAGTCCAGCGGCGTGATGCAGATAGATCGACAGCAGATATCTAGCGAACGATCAAGCCTGCTGGAGCTTGATATATAGGATTACTCCAGTAACGCTGTGCAGAACTCCGACGCGGTGCGTTCGGCTTGCGGTCATCGGGAGCTCCGTTTCGTGATCGTGGCCCCCCTGCTGTTGGAGCAGTGGCGGGGCACGTGTCTATATGTGATGCGGATGGTGACGGCTCGACCTGCGGAGGTCAAGGCCCACCGTCGGCGAGGCGGATATCTCCCGCCCCGCCCGGTCCCAGCGAGGCCGGTCAAGGGGCCGACCCGGTTGTTCGGGGTCGGCGCACGTGTGCCGGGAGTACGTCGGCCGGCGGTTACGGCCGGCGCACGGACCGCCCTTGACGGGCTGAGTGACCGGGCGAACTCGTGAGCAGCGGCGGGCAAATGGCGGCGAGGGGAGCGGGTGGACCGCGGACGATGCTGGCCCATGCGGAGGCGGGCCCGTGAACGCGACGCGGCCTCCCGACGCACCCCGCTGGAGTAGGGCAGTCGAGAGACCGCGTCGCAGAATCCGCTGATCAGGGATCGGCGGGGAGCATCGCCTTCATCCGCTGCCAGAGGGCTTCGTCGCACGCCGTTTCCACGATCAACTCCTGGTGGACCGGGACGTACTCACTCCGCCAGTTCAACAATTCGCCGGTAATGACGTACCGCCATCCAGCGTGGGTGACCTGTTGGACCGCTCCACAGTCGGCAGGCGGCCGTTTGCCCGACTCCAAGTAGTCAACCGTTTCGGGCTCCGCGATCCCCGTGCGGCAGTGGTCGAGGGCGCCCCGAGGCTCGGCAAGATACCCGGTCCTCGTATTCTTCCTTGCACAAGTGAAGGTGGCCTGTTGCACGTTTCCGGCGGGGTCGGTCACGGTGATCTCGTAACGGCCGAGCAACCCACCATCCTTGAGCGTTACTGGCGTCGTCGGTTGTGGCGGAGCGGGCTTGTCGTTGCGCGCGCCGAGAAACACTGCCACGCCACAAACGACGACGACGGGTACGGCCAGAGCCCAGGTCGAGTGGTTGCCCATGAAGGTTCCGATCAACCTTGCCTAGTGGAGGACATCCTGGATGATGTCCTTGGGCGTCCTTGACGGATCACCTAGGCAGTCATACTCCACGCAGTAGGCCGTCGCCCGGAAGTCCATGTGGTAGGCGAAGCCGAAGTACGACGGGTTCGGTGCGGGGTAGTAGTACACCTTCGTTGTGTGCGCGACCTCCACGAGTTCGGTGTGCCGCGAGCCACTGCTCGTGCGCCCTCGCCAGTCGACGCCGTAGACGGTGCCGTCCTCGTAGATCGTCGGTTGCAGCTTCTCCGGGCAGACCGGCTGTGACTGCGACACGTTGACGCCGTAGGCGCTGATGCCGAGGCCTATGGTGGAGCAACTGCCCTGGCTGATGGTCCCGAGCGGGTCGTACTGGCGCATAGTGGCGTTGCTGTACGTGTGAGCAGTGGTGACGATCGTCAAGACGGTGGACTGCCCTGGATTCTCGTCGATTCCCGCGTAGGCCCAGCTCGTCGCGCCTGCGTACTTGTCGTCCTCGTCCTCATAGCCCCAATAGCGCCGGTAGCAGCCGCGAGCGGAGACGCCGTTGTCGTCCAGTTGGTCATACGCGCAGCCGTTCTCGAAGTAGTCCCCGTCCGGGTTGGGGTCGCCTGCAGCCGCGGCGGAGGAGCGTTGCGGTTCGACCTGTTGGATGGCCGTGGCGGGCGGGGTGCCGTGGCCGACGAGTTCGAGCAGTGCGAGTTGCACGTCCTGCGTCCAGCCGCTCGCGGAGAGTTGTTGAGCGGCGACCGCGGCTTCGGCGCCGGTGCTCGGCTCCGGCGGGCGGATGGTGAGGGTGTCGCGCACTTCACCGCCGAGGGTGAGCGGCTCCTGGCCGACCTGCGCGCCGGGAAGGACGATGGCCCAACCGGTATGACGTGGCCGGGTGAACTTGACCAGCAGGCGACCGCCCGTGAGGAGGTACTCGCCGACAATCGTCGTTGCCGGGCCCGCGGTTGTGAGGAACGATCCCGGCGTGGGCTTGGGCGAGGGCGTAGGCGTGGGCGTGGGCGGCAGCGCGCCTGCCGTCGGCATCGATGCCGACAGAGCGAGTACGGCCAGAATCGCCAGAAGACTCCGTTTCAATGTCAGTCCTTGTCTGTATGGGCCGCCGCCGTGGCTGGCTGAACGGCGATTGATAACAGGAAGAACCTTACATGGGATTTTCCCATGTTGCACCTTCCGGCCGTTTGCTCCCCTGGTGCCATCCACGATCTACAGCGAGGAGCACCGGCAGTTGGTAGCGCTGCTGCGTGAGTTGCGCGAGGCGGCTGGTCTGACACAAGAAGAGCTTGCCGTGAGGCTCCAGAGGGACCAGCCGTGGGTGAGCGTGGTCGAGTCCGGGCAACGACGGATCGACCTGATCGAACTGCGCGACGTATGTAGGGCGTTGTCGATGACCCTGGTCGAGTTCGTCACAACCCTGGAGAGTCGGCTTACTGGGGCCGCGGGTTAAGATAAGGGGTTGCCCCAGGAGACTCGACCCTTGCCGCTGCCGGGCTTCTGGCGGCAAACGAGCGGGTCATCGTCGTTCAGGGGGCGACCGAGGGCTGAGGCGTAGCGGTCGAGGTAGCGGCGCAGAAGGTCGAGGAACCGTGCCTCCACGACCATGTCTCGAGGGCGGCCCTTCTTGCCGATCCAGCGGATCTGCTTCGGCTCGTCGGTCAGGTGCAGGTTCCCAACGCGCAGGTGCATGATCTCGTCCACCCGCATACCGCCGAGGCCAAGGCGCATCACCACCTCGTCCCGCAACCCGAGGTCACCTTGTCCTTCTGCCTGGCAGACGCCGAGGAGGCTTCCGAACGCCTGCTCGTAGGTGAGCCATCGGGCCGGGAACTTGTCCTGCACCTTCCCATAGAGGACCGGTATCTGCCTGAGCGGGTTGTCCCTGCTGGCGAGTCCTTCGGCTACCCGGGGGTCGCTGTGGCCGTTGCGTACGCACCAGCGCAGGAAGGTGCAAGCTCGGGAGAGGCGACCCCGGATGGTGTTGTTGGCGCGGGCAGCTCCTTGCCCACTCAATGACGTCTTCCTCGCTGAGGTCGCAGGGATGCAGGGCGCCCGTGGTCTCGAAGAGGGTGGTCAGTTCGCGCCGGTACTGGCGTCGAGTGTCCTTGTGGTTGTAGCGCCGAAGGAACTGGTCGAGCAGTTCCGGCCAGAGGGGCTGTGTCCCACGGATGGGGACGACCGGTGCAAGGTCGGTCGTTAAGCCTGCTGTAGTTTGATCTCGATCTCGACGCCGGCCGGCACTTCCAACCGCTGCAGCGAGTCGACGGTCTTGGGCGTGTGCTCGACGATGTCGAGCAGGCGCTTGTGGATGCGCATCTCGAAGTGCTCGCGCGAGTCCTTGTACTTGTGCGGCGAACGGATGACGGTGTAGCGGTGCTTCTCGGTGGGCAGGGGCACGGGCCCCTTCACCTTGGCCGAGGTGCGCAGCACCGTCTCCACGATCTTCTTCGTCGACTGGTCGAGGACCTCGTGGTCGTAGGCCTTCAACCGGATGCGGATCTTCTGCGCCATTACTTGACCACCTTGGTGACTCGCCCGGAGGCGACGGTGCGGCCGCCTTCGCGGATAGCGAAACGGAGGCCTTCGTCCATGGCGATCGGGTGGATGAGCTCGACCGTGATCGGCGTGTTGTCGCCCGGCATCACCATCTCCGTGCCCTCCGGCAACTGGATGTGGCCGGTCACGTCCGTGGTCCGGAAATAGAACTGGGGCCGATAGTTGGTGAAGAACGGCTTGTGGCGGCCGCCCTCCTCCTTGCTCAACACGTAGATCTGGCCCTCGA
>JAXDPV010000104.1:0-4152 GCA_034668185.1 Actinomycetota bacterium | reverse complement strand
GCATGTTCGCGGCCGAACCCGAGCCCGACGCCGAGGACGGCGACGACGCTGACGACGGCGACGAGGGCGGGAAGAAGCGCCCCCGCATCCGTAAGTCGACGGTGGTCGTGCTCGTCGTGGCCGGCTGGTTGCTGCTGACCCTGTTCTTCGTCGGGCAGTTCTCGTCGTCGCCGGGCAAGCCGTCCCAGGCCAAGCTCGACACCGCCGCCGGCGCCGACGACGGGAGCGCGGCCGACGGCGAGGCCACCGCCGACGACTCCGGCTCGACCGACGGCGGCGCCCTCGAAGGGGTGGCTTCGGCCACCGGCGACGGCACCACCTCGGGCGGCAGCGGCTCGGCGACCGGTGGCACCGCCGGCGGCGCGACCCCCTCGGCGGGCGGCGGCTCGGGGACGGGCGACGGCTCGACCGGTGCCATCCCGGGCACCGGCGGGACGACCGGCGGTGGTAGCGGCACCGGCACCGGCGGGGCCACGACCACGGCCAAGCCGGGCACGGCCACGACCACGACGGCCAAACCGGGTGGCACCACCACGACGGCCAAGCCGGGCTCGACCACCACCACGACCGCGAGCCCCGGCACCACCGCGACCACGGCGGCGCCGGCCCCGTTCACCATGCAGGTCACGGCCACCAACGCCCAGTACGGCTACCCCCAGGGCTACGGCGCCGACTTCTCCTTCCCGGCGGGCAGCAAGGTGCGGTTCGACAACACCGAGTCGACCAACGGGATCAAGCACACCTTCACCATCAGCGGCGGCTGGGACTCGGGCGACATGCACGCCGACACCGCGCCGAAGACGTCACCGGCGCTCAACACCAAGGGTGTGTTCACCTACGCCTGCACCTACCACGGCCTGACAATGAAGGGCACGATCACCGTCACCTAGCGGGGCGTCCTCAGAGGTGGTCGGCGGCCGCCCGTTGCACCGCGGGCACGATCTCGTCCCAGTCCGATCCGGCGGCGCGGGTGACGGTCACGAAGTCGGCGGTGCCGAACACCGAGGCCACGCCGTCGATGGCCAGCACCGCGGCCAGGAACGGGTCGTCACCGGCCTCGGCGACCGAGGCCGCCGAGACGGTCGTAGGCAGGGTGACGTCGAGCGAGAACCGCAGGGCGTTGGGGTTGGGCGTGGGCGAGGGAGTGGCGGTGGCCATGGACCGGCATCCTACGGAGTGGGCGGCGCCGCCCTTGGGTAGGGGTGACGGCATGGCAGACCCCCGCCTCGAAGACCATGTCGTGGGGCTCGAACTGCAGATCGTCGAACTGGTCGAACAGCGCGAGCGCGCCCACGTCCAGCACGACGACGCCGAGGCCGACCGCATCCAGCGGGAGGTCGACGCGCTGCAGGCCGAGATGGCATCCACGGCTGAACAAATCGTCGCTTAGACGGCGCCCAGGAACTCCAGGGCGGCGTCGAGGAACTTGAAGTCCTTGGGCGTGGCGAAATGGTCCACGCCCGGGAGGACGACCAGGCGAGCGTCGGGGAAGGCCGCGGCCAGCGGCTCGGCCGGCTGGGCAAAGTCCTCCGAGCCGATCACGACCAGCACCGGGCAGGTGATGGTGGCCAGCTTCTCTCGATCGAGGGGGGCGGAGGGCCGGCGGAGGAATGCCGCCAGCGCCGCCGGGTCGTTGCCCGAGCCGGCGGCGAACTGGGCGAACAGGCGGGCGGTGCCGTGGGCCTCGTCGACCACGCCGCCCTCGATGGCCCGGGCCAGGGCCTCGTTCGATCCCGACTCGAACACGCCGGCGCCGATGCCGGCGACCACGATCCGATCGAAGCGCGACGCCTGGTCGCACGCCACCTCGAGCAGGAGCCTGGCCCCCATGGAGAAGCCGACGGCGTCGACCGCGGTCCCGTCGGAAGGCAGCGCCGCGGCGATGTCGGAGGTCACGTCGGCGTAGGCCGCGGGATCGTGCGGTTTGTCGGCTTTGCCGTGGCCGAGCAGGTCGACGCCGATGACCTCGCGGCCCGCGTCGGACAGCAGGTCGATCCACCCCGGCTCCCGCCAGTTGAGGTCGGTCGACGAGGCGAGGCCGTGGACGAGGAGGACGGGCGCGGGCACGGCGGTCACCGTAGCGAATAGTGCGGACGGGCTATATCCGCAGAGGCCGAGCGTCCGTACGGTGGGTCAGGACGATGCAAGTTTTGGTCTGCGACGACGAACCCGACATCCGCCTGCTCTATCGCAGCGCGTTCGAGGCCGCCGGCGCGCAGGTCACGACCGCGGGCGACGGGCTCGAGGCGGTCGAGCGGGCCGTCAGCGACTGCCCCGACCTGATCGTCCTCGACCTGCGGATGCCCCGCTGCGACGGCGCCACCGCCCTCCCGCAGCTCAAGCTCAAGTGCCCGGGCGCGGACGTGGTCGTCGTCAGCGCCCACCTCTCGTTCGACCACTTCTCCGACATGGAGACCCTGGGCGCCCGCGACTGCTTCGACAAGATGGACTTCCTCGGCCGCATCCCCGGCCTCGTCAGCCACTACGCCAGCGCGGAACCCATGAGGTCCAAGAAGTTGTCGCAGTAGAAGCGCCGGCGGGCTTCGTCGCCGACGCCTTCGAGTGACGCCTCGAACCGCTTGATCGGGTTGCGCCCGCCCTCGACGTGGGGGTAGTCGGACGAGAACATGCAGACCTCGTCGCCGGTGTTCTGCACGACCCACCCGGCGTCCTCGTGGGGATAGGGCGTGACCCGCACCTGGCGGCGGATGTAGTCGCTGGCCGGGAGGGACAGCTTCTGCAACCGCTCCTCGTTCTTGTGGAAGGCGTTCTGGGCCGAGTCGAGCGACTTCATCAGCCCCGGCACCCACGCCGCCCCCTGCTCGATGACGCCGACCTTCAACGAGGGGAAGCGGTCGAGGACGCCGTCGATGATGATCGTGGCCAGCGTCTGCATGACCGGATACGGGATGGCCATGTAGTCGACCGAGCGGAAGTTGCCGTCGCCGCCGTGGAAGTCGGGTACGGGCGGCAGGCCGTTCTCGAAGTAGACGGGATCGATCAAGCGGCCGCCGCCGCCGACGTGCATCACGACGGGCACGCCCGCCTCTTGGGCCTGGGCCCACACCGGGTCGAGGCCGACGTGGCTCGGCGAGTGCCGGGCCGGCGGGGCCGACGCCACCATCAACGCCTTGCAGCCGAGGTCGAGGGCCTCGCCGGCGAAGGCGGCCGAGCGTTGGAAGTCGGCGAGGGGCACGTAGCCGACGGCGAGCAGGCGCTTGTCGATCGAGCAGAAGTCGACCATGGCCCGGTTGTGGGCGCGGGCGTAGCCGTAGGCGTAGTCGAGGTCGTCGCCCTGCTCGGCCCGGTAGAGCGCCTTGTTGGCGAAGGTGTTGAAGACGAGTTGGGTGGCGAAGCCGAGGAGGTCGAGGGCCGCGGGCCGGTCCTCCTTGATGAAGCTGCCGGTGGCCTTCCAGTTCTTGCGGAGCATGATCTCCTCCGCGTCCTTGGCCCGGAACTCGGGGTCGGCGTGGCGTTCGCGGAAGACCTCGATGAAGTCGTCCTCGCCCGGCTTGACCGTCGAGACGTAGAGGGGCTCCATGCGGTCGCGGACGTCGGGGTCGGCGTACTCGAGGAGCCACTCGGGCGTCTCGACCACGTGGGCGTCGGCGTCGTGGATGACCTGGCCTGCGGGCGCGTAGGGCATGGCAGGAAGGCTAGCCAGGGAGCGAATGGGAGTGCCCGGGAGCCAAGTACCATTGACCCCTCGTGCCCACCCGCTCCGACATTCGCAACGTGGCCATCATCGCCCACGTCGACCACGGCAAGACCACTCTGGTCGACGCCATGCTCTGGCAATCGGGCGCCTTCCGCGCCAACCAGGACGTCAACGACCGCGTCATGGACTCGATGGACCTGGAGCGGGAGAAGGGCATCACCATCCTGGCCAAGAACACCTCGGTCACCTACGACGGCACCAAGATCAACATCATCGACACGCCTGGGCACGCCGACTTCGGCGGCGAGGTCGAGCGTGGGTTGACGATGGTCGACGGCGTGCTGCTGCTGGTCGACGCCAGCGAGGGCCCGCTGCCCCAGACGCGCTTCGTGCTGCGCAAGGCGCTGGAGGGCCGGCTGCCGGTGATCGTGGTCGTCAACAAGATCGACCGGCCCGACGCCCGGGTGGCCGAGGTCGTCGACGAGATCTACGGG
>JAXDPV010000103.1:0-3620 GCA_034668185.1 Actinomycetota bacterium | reverse complement strand
GTCTCGCTGCGGAGGAAGCCCTCCTTGTCGGCGTCGAGGATGCACACCAGGCTCACTTCGGGCAGGTCGAGGCCCTCCCGGAGGAGGTTGATGCCGACGAGGACGTCGAACTCCCCCAGTCGCAGGTCACGGAGGATCTCGATGCGCTGGACGGTGTCGACGTTGCTGTGCAGGTACCGCACCCGGACGCCCAGCTCGAGCAGGTAGTCGGTGAGGTCCTCGGCCATCTTCTTGGTGAGGGTGGTGACGAGGACCCGGTCGCCCCGCTCGACGGTGACCTTGATCTGCTCCATGAGGTCGTCGATCTGGCCCTTGGTGGGCTTGACCACCACCTCGGGGTCGGTGAGGCCGGTGGGCCGCACGACCTGCTCCACCACCTGCGATGACTGCTCGATCTCGTAGGCCGACGGCGTGGCCGACAGGAACACGCACTGGCCGACCTTGTCGTACCACTCGTCGAAGCGGAGGGGCCGGTTGTCGGCCGCCGACGGGAGCCGGAACCCGTGATCGACGAGCGTCTCCTTGCGGGACCGGTCGCCCTGGTACTGCCCGTGGAGCTGGGGGACCGTGACGTGCGACTCGTCGAGCACCATCAGGAAGTCGTCGGGGAAGAAGTCGAGCAGGGTGTTGGGCGCCTCGCCCGGCTGGCGGCCGTCGATGTGGCGGGAGTAGTTCTCGATGCCGTTGCAGAAGCCGACCTCCTGCATCATCTCCAGGTCGTACTGGGTGCGCATGCGCAGGCGCTGGGCCTCGAGCAGCTTGCCCTCGTTCTCGAACCACTTGAGCCGCTGCTGGAGCTCCTCCTCGATCTGGACGATGGCCCGCTTCATCCGGGCCTCGCCGGCCACGTAGTGGGTGGCGGGGAAGATCTCGAGCTCCCGGATGTCGGCGATGATCTCGCCGGTGAGGGGGTCGACCCGGCTGATGCGCTCGACCTCGTCGCCGAAGAGCTCGATGCGCACACCCATCTCGTCGTAGGCGGGGAAGACCTCGATGGTGTCGCCCCGAACCCGGAACTTGCCCCGGACGAAGTTGACGTCGTTGCGCTCGTACTGCATGTCGACCAGGCGGCTGAGGATGGCCCGCTGCGGGTGCTCCTCCCCCGGCTGGAGGCGCAGGACCTGGGTGGCGTACTCCTCGGGCGAGCCCAGGCCGTAGATGCACGACACGCTGGCCACCACGATGATGTCTCTCCGGGCGAGGAGGCCCGAGGTGGCGGAATGGCGGAGGCGGTCGATCTCGTCGTTGATCGACGAGTCCTTCTCGATGTACGTGTCGCTCGAGGGGATGTACGCCTCGGGCTGGTAGTAGTCGTAGTAGGAGACGAAGTACTCGACCCGGTTGTCGGGGAAGAACTCCTTGAACTCGTTGGCCAGCTGGGCGGCGAGGGACTTGTTGGGCGCGATGACGAGGGTGGGCTTCTGCACCGCCTCGATAGTCCAGGCGATGGTGGCCGACTTGCCGCTGCCGGTGATGCCCAGGAGCGTCTGGAACCGGTCGCCCCGCTTGATCCCGCGGGCCAGACCCTCGATGGCCTTGGGCTGGTCTCCACCCGGCTCGAAGTCGCTCACAACCCTGAAGGGAGGCACCCCCCCAGGGTACGACGGAGGTGCGACAACCAAAGTCGAACCGGTGACAGCTAGCGCCCCGTGAGGGCTGCAAGCGTCACCAGTTGGCCAAGGCGCTCGAACTGGTGACGGTTACCGCCCGGTGAGGGCTGTAAGTGTCACCAGTTGCCAGACCTCGGAATGGCTGCGAACATGTGGCATGACTCAGAAAGCAATGGAACTGGCCGAAAGGCAACATGGGGTCCTCAGGCGATGGCGTGTGGAATGACCCCGAAACAGGTGCGTCAACGCCTGCAGTCCGGACGGTGGGAAGGCCTGGGCCGAGGTGTCTATCGGATCGCCGGCCGCCGTCCATGCTGGGAGCAACGGCTGGCAGGCCTCACTCTCGCCGCCGGCCCGACGGCGGCGGCCTCGCACCGGTCGGCGGCGGCGCTCCTCGGGATCCCCGGCTTCGAGCGCGGCGGCATCGTCGAGGTCACGACCCCCCGGCCCCGCCGGCATCGGACCGAGGGCGAGGTCGTCCACCGATGGAGACCGTTCCCCGCCCATCACCTCACCGTCGTCGAGGGCATCGTGACGACACGGGTCGCTCGGACGCTGTGCGACCTGGCCGGAATTCTCCATCCGGGGAAGACCGAGCGGGCGATCGACAACTGCCTGGCCATGGGAATCGCCACGCCCGGGACTCTGGAGGCCGCCGTTTCCGACCTCGCCAGCCGGGGCCGAAAGGGGATTGCCGTCATGCGCCGGCTGCTGGCCGATCGCTCCGAGGCCTACGTCCCGCCGGCCAGTGAAACCGAGGCCCGCTTCCGTGACCTCGTCCGCGAGGCCGGTCTGCCCGAGCCGGTCCGGCAACTCGACGTCGGCGACGAGGAGGCCTGGGTCGGGAGGGTCGACGTGTCCTATCCGCCTGCCCGGCTGCTCATCGAGCTCGACAGCCGCCGGCACCACTCGTCGAAGCTCGACCTCGAGGCCGACCTGGCCCGGGATCGGCGCCTCACCCGCGCCGGCTGGCGAGTCGTCCGCTTCACCTGGACCGACCTCGTCGAGAGGCCGGGGTGGGTCGTGTCCGAGCTCCGCCGCCTGCTCGAGTCCGCCGCCGCCTGACCCCGAACTGGTGACAGTTACCGCCCGGTGAGGGCTGCCGGCGTCACCAGTTGGCGAAGGCCCTCGAACCGGTGACGATTACCGCCCTCACAGGGCTGTAAGTGTCACCGGTTCGTTGCGCTTAGGGCTCGGACTCGGCCAGGAGGGCTTGGATCCACTCCCAGGTTTCGTCGGCTTGGGCCTCGAGGTCGTCCATCGACGCGTCGTTGTGGATGACCACGTCGGCGATGGCGGTGCGCTCGTCCCGGGACGCCTGGGCGGCCATGCGCCGGCGGACGTCGGCTTCGTCCATCCCCCGTTGCTCCACCAGGCGGCGGACGGCGAGCTCCTCGGGGCAGTCGACGACAACCACCGCGTCCACTCCGTAGGCCCCCCCCGTCTCCACGAGGAGCGGCACCGCCAGCACGACCACGTCGGCGGCCTGATCCCGGAGCTCGGCCAGCCGGCGGGCCACCTCCTCCCGGACGGCGGGATGGACGATGGCGTTGAGGTCGGCCAGCGCCGACGGATCCGAGAACACCACGCCGGCCAGCGCCCGCCGGTCGGACGCCAAAGACGGGCCGAACCGATCCACCAGGGCGTCGTAGGCCGGGCCTCCGGGAGCGACCACCAGGCGGGCGACGACGTCGGTATCGACCACCAACGCCCCCCGCTCGGTCAGCAATGACGACACGGTCGACTTCCCGGAGCCGATGCCACCCGTCAGACCGACCACGAGCATCGCCGGTCGACCGTATCATCGGCCCCATACGCACCGACGCCCGCCGCCATCGAGGTGACATCAAGCTGTTCTCGGTCAATCCCGAGGAGCGGCTCGACGCGGCGCGGGCCCAGGGCAAGCGGGCCACCAGGGCGTTGACCGAGCGGGTGGGGGACTGGCCGCCCAACGCCCCCGGCAGCCTCAACGCCTGGCTCCTCTTCGTCACCACCAAGGAACCGGTGTGG
>JAXDPV010000102.1:0-3215 GCA_034668185.1 Actinomycetota bacterium | reverse complement strand
TCACCCGGGCGATGTCACGGCGCAGGTCGAGCGAGACCTCCAACCGGCCGTCGGGGTACCCGAGCCAATGGAGTTGCTCGACGCCGAGGACGTGGGCCGCGGCCTGCTGCTCGGACCGGCGGATCGGCCCGATCTCGGACCTGGGCACCGTCGGGTCGAAGCCGCCGGCGTCGCCGTCGGTCACGATGCAGTAGCTGACCTCGATGCCTTCGTCGGTCCACGTGGCGATGGTGCCGCCGGCGCCGAAGTCGACGTCGTCGGGATGGGCCACGACCACCAACGCCCGCTCGACCTCGGGCCCGTCAAACATTGGCCACCACCGGCCGGGGGTCGACGAGGGGCGCCGGCAGCGAGTCGTAGAGGTCGGCCACCAGGTCTTCCCGCAGCGCCTTGCGGGCCGGATCGGACCACACGTTGTCGAGTTGCAACGGGTCTTCGTTCATGTCGTAGAGCTCGCCTTCCGAACCGTCGTGCTCCGTGCCCGGCTCGTACGCGGTGCAGAGGTAGCCGTCGCGGTAGATCGTACGCAGGTGCATCTCCACGCCGTTGAACACGCTGTCCCATTCGGTCATGACCCGCTCGCGCCCGTCGTCACGTGACGTCGGCAGCGGGCGCCCCTCCATCCACGCTGGCGGCTCGAGCCCGGCGATGGCGCAGAACGTCGGCGCCAGGTCGAGGTGGCCGACGGGCGCGTCGACGACCACACCGCCCTCCAACCCTGACGACGGCGCCGGCCGCCACACGAACGGCACCCGCAGCAGCGAGTCGACGTGGTAGCCGCCCTTGAACAGGAGGCCGTAGTCGCCCTGGAGCTCGCCGTGGTCGGTGGTGAAGAAGACGTCGGTGTCGTCGCCCCACCCGCGCTCGCCGATGCGGGCCAGCACCCGGCCGCAGGCTTCGTCGATGAGCTCGTTCTCGACGTGGACGAGGGCGTTGATCTCACGGATCTGGTCGCCGGTGAGGTCGGCGGGGCGGAACGACGGCGGGGCCTCGAAGTTGGCCACCAGCCCGCCCGAGTAATAGCCCGCCCACTGCGCCGGCCGGTCGGCGATGAGCGCCTCACGGGCCGCGGCCGACGAGAGGTAGCGCTCGGGCAGGTCGAGGTCGCGCCAGTCGACCCGGCCCGTCTCCGACGCCGGCGGGTCCCACGGGTGGTGGGGGTCGGGGAAGCTCATCCACACGAACCAGTCGGCATCGGCGTCGAGGGAATCGAGCCACGCGATCGTGCGGTCGGCGACCCAGTCGGTGTGGTAGCGCTCGCGGGGCACGGGGTTGACCTTCACCTGGATGGCTCCGGTGTCGCCGCCGCCCTCGCCGTTGACGTTCCAGTCGCGGCCGAGGTTCGGATAGAAGCCGGCGAGATCCTCGCTGTGCTCCCGCATCATCCACTGGCTGTAATGGACCATCCCGAGCACGCTGTGGGTCGCCAGCTCCATGTGGTCGAACCCACGGTGGCCGGCACCGAAGGAGCCCTCGACGCCGATGCGGTTCTCGAGGAACCGGCGCTCGGGGTCGAGGAAAGGCTCGAAGTGGGCCTTGCCCACGAGGGCGGTCTCGTAGCCGGCGTCGTGGAGCTCGGCGGCCACGCTGGGGGCGTCGGCCGGCAGCGGCACCCCGTTCATCCAGACGCCGTGGGTGCGGGAGTGCTGGCCGGTGATCATCGTCGAGCGCGACGGCATGCACACCACGCTCTGGCTGTGCCCCCTGGTGTACCTGATGCCGGCCGCGGCCAGGCCGTCCACCACCGGCGTGCGGGCGACCCCGCCCCCGTTGCAGCCGAGGGCGTCGTAGCGCTGCTGGTCGGTCGTGATGAAGAGGATCTTGCGGCCCATTGGGGTTCCCTCCGTCGGTGCCTCTAGCATGGCAACCCTATGGGTACTGGTGCGGCGTCGAAGGTTCGGGTCAAGAACGACCGGGTGAAGAAGAAGAAGGCCCGCGACAAGCGCAAGGCGGCCGAGGCCGGCGCGGCCCGGACCGCGGCCAAGTCCTCTTAGCTACTCCAAGGCGGCGTACGGGGCCTGCTCCGCCTCCGCGGCCGAGGCCCTGACCTCGTCGAGGCTCTCGCCGAGGGCGGCGAGGAAGCCGGCGATGTGGGGCCGGTGGACGGCGTTGACGGTGCAGTGCAACGACGGCGGGGGCCCTTGCTGGTCGGCGTACCAGCCCCGCGACCACAGCGCCTGGCCCACCGCGAACGGGTCGGCGTCGGTGATGGTGAAGGCGACCAGCGTGACCTGCGGATCGCCGAGGATCTCCACGCCCGGCGTGGCCCGCAGGCCGGCGATCAGCTCCTCGGTGGCGAGCTTGGCCTCCTTCGTCAGCCGGAGGTAGCCCTCGATGCCGAGGTGGGTCATCACCGCCCAGGCCGCGGCGATGGGCCCGCCGCTCTTGGTGCCGAGGATGCCGGACGAGGCGTAGAGCCCGCCGAGCCAGTCGTCGGTGGCGAACGTCTGGTACTTCCGCAAGGTTCGGTCGCGATGGAGGATCACCGACGCGCCCTTGGCCGTGTAGCCGTACTTGTGGAGGTCGACCGACATCGACGTCACGCCCGGCACCCGGAAGTCGAAGGGCTCGATCGGGCAGCCGAGGCGTTCGAGCATCGGCAGGGTGATGCCGCCCATGCAGGCGTCGACGTGGCAGTTGACGCCCTCGCGCTCGGCGGCGATGGCCGCGATCGCGGGCACGTCGTCGATCACGCCCTGCGGGTAGCTCGGGGCCGAGGCCACGACGAGCACGGTGTTGTCGTTGACGGCGTCGGCCATGGCGTCGACGTCGGCCTTGTAGCCGGCGCCCACCGGCACCCGTACCGACTTCACTCCGAAGTACTCGGCCCCTTTGGAGAAGGCGGCGTGGGCGCTGGTGGGCAGCACCATCTCGGGCGCCTCGATGCCCCGCTCGGCGTGGCCCCTGCGCTTGGCCGCCTTCACCGCCAGCAGCAGGCTCTCGGTGCCGCCGGTGGTCATGAACCCGGCGGCGTCGGGCCCGCCGTTGAGGAGGTCGGCGACCATGCCCACGACCTCGCTCTGGAAGCGGCCGAGGCTCGGGAACGCGCCCGGGTTCAAGGCGTTGGTCGACAGGTACCGGCCGGCGGCCTCGACCCCGAGGTCGTGGATCTCGTCGCCGGCGTCGTAGGCCAGGCTGAAGGCCCGCCCGCCCCTGAAGTCGACGTCGCCGGCCTTGCGCTCGTCGAGCTCGGCCAGGATCTCGTCGATCGGCGT
>JAXDPV010000101.1:0-13517 GCA_034668185.1 Actinomycetota bacterium | reverse complement strand
GCTGCTCGGCGGGATGCGGGCCAGCATCCGCTGGTGCATCGAACGCGGCCAGGCCCTGTGACCAAGCGCGTCCTGGTCACCGGCGGCAGCGGCTACTTCGGCACGACCCTGGTCGACCTCGCGCTGGCCCGGGGAGACGAGGTGCGCATCCTCGACGTCAACCCGCCGGCCGGCGACCGTGCCGACGTCGTCATCGCCGACGTACGCGACCGCGACGCCGTGCGCAAGGCGTGCGACGGCATCGACGTCGTCTTCCACAACGTCGCCCAAGTGCCGCTGGCCAAGGACCGCGAGCTGTTCGAGTCGGTCAACGTGACGGGTACGGCCAACGTCCTCCTCGGTGCGAGGGACGCCGGCGTGAAAAAGGTCGTACACACGTCGTCGAGCGCGATCTTCGGCATCCCCGAACGCAACCCCGTCACCGAGGACACCCCGCCCCGGCCGCTCGAGGCCTACGGCCGGGCCAAGGCCGAGGCCGAGGCGCTGTGCCGCGAGGCCGCGGCCAACGGCCTGGATGTCAGCATCGTCAGGCCGCGCACGATCCTCGGCCACGGCCGCCTCGGCATCATGGCCATCCTGTTCGAGCTCGTGGCCGAAGGCGCGCCGGTGTTCGTCATGGGCCGGGGCGACAACCGCTACCAGTTCGTCCACGCCGACGACCTGGCCACCGCCTGCCTCCTCGCCGGCGACCGCGCAGGACCGAGCACCTACAACGTCGGCGCCACCGAGTTCGGCACCATGCGGGAGACGTTGCAGGCGCTGGTCGACCACGCCGCCACCGGGTCGCGGGTGCGGTCGCTGCCGGCGGCCCCGGCCAAGCTCGCCATGCGGGCCGCCTCCGCCGCCGGCCAGGCCCCCTTCGCCCCGTACCACTGGCTGCTCTACGCCGAGTCGCTGTGGTTCGACACCACCAAGGCCCGCACCGAGCTCGGCTGGGAACCGAAACACTCGAACGCCACCATGTTGATCGAGTCCTACGAGTGGTTCCTCGCCCACCGCCACCAGCTCGGCGGCGACCAGAAGTCGCACCACCAGTCGCCCGTGCGCCTCGGCGCGCTGCGGCTGCTGAAGCGGTTGGGCTGATGACCCGCAGTCGCGAACGGTGGGTGCTCGCCGGTCTCCTCGCATTGCTGGTCGCGCCCCTCGTCGTCGCGCTGGTCGTGCTGCGCCGGCCGCAGTGGTTCCCGGTGCTCGACCTGGCCATGACCGAGTACCGGGTGCGCGACGTCTTCACCGCCCACACGCCGTTGATCGGCCTGCCCGGCCGCATCGGCCGGACCCTCGCCCAACAGGGCAGCCACCCCGGGCCCCTCAGCTTCTACGCCCTGGCCCCCACCTACCGGTTGCTCGGGAAGAGCGCGTGGGCGATGCAGGTAGGCACGGTCGTCATCCACTCGGTGGCCATGGGTGTGTCGTTGGTGATCGCCCGGCGGCGGGGCGGCTTGCGGCTCGCGATCGCGGTGGCCGCGCTGCTCGCCCTCCTCACCCGCGGCTACGGGCTGAGCGCGCTGACCGAGCCGTGGAACCCGTACCTGCCGTTGCTTTGGTGGGTCGCGTTCCTGCTGGCGGTGTGGTCGGTGGTCGTGGGCGACGTGGCCATGTTGCCGGTCGCGGTGCTGGCGGCTTCGTTCTGCGCCCAGACCCACGTGCCCTACCTGGCCATCACCCTGGGGTTGGGTGCGGTCGCGGCCGTCGCGGTCGTGCGCCACGAGGATCGGGCCAGGGCGTTGCGGTGGGGCGCGGCCGCGGTCGCCCTCGGCCTGGTGTTGTGGACGCCGCCGGTGATCGACCAACTGGTCCACCACCCAGGCAACTTCTCCTTGCTGTATCGCCATTTCACCGATCCGCCCGAGAAGCCCGTCGGCCTCGGCACCGGCGTGCGCCTGGCCTTGTTGCACCTCGACTTCTCCGGCCTGGCCGCGGGCCGCAACGGCTCGACCGGCTCGTTGGTGGTGGCCACGTCCGAGCCGACCGGGTCGATCGTTCCTGGCGTCGTCGTCCTCGCCGTCTGGTTGGCGGCCGCGGTCGTGGCCTTCCGCCGGAAGCACCGGGCGTTGCTCGGCCTGCACGTGGTGGTGGCCGCCGGCCTCGGGTTCGGGGCCATCTCGATGGGCCGCATCTTCGGCGACCTCTGGTACTACCTGATGCTGTGGGCGTGGGGGGTGGGCGCCCTGCTGGTGCTGGCCGTGGGCTGGACGGTCGCAACCTTCCTGGGCGAGCGCGAGCGCCGCATCGGCACCGCGTTGCTGGCCGCGGTCACGGTCGTCTCCGCAGCGTTGTTCGCCGTCGATGCCCGCCACGCGCAACCGCCGGCGCCGCGGTTGTCGTCGACGTTGGGCCGCCTCGTGGGCCCGACGATGGCCGCCCTCGACCGCGACGGCCGGTACGTGGTCACGTGGTCGGACGCCTTGCACATCGGCTCGCAGGCCTACGGCCTGGTGAGCGAGCTCGAGCGCCACGGTTACCGCGTCGGCATGACCGAGGGCCTCCACGTCCCCCTGACCGACTACCGGGTGGTGCCACCGTCGCAGGCCACGGCCGAGATCCATTTCGCCACCGGCATCTACGTCGACGAGTGGCGGGCCAAGCCGGAAGCCAAGGAGCTGGTGTACGTCGAACCCAGGTCGGCGGCCGAGCAACGGGAGTTCGACCGGTTGCGGGCCCGGGTGCTCGACCGGCTCGGCGCCCTCGGACTCGACGACGTGGCCGCCGCCGTCGACGCCAACCTGTTCGGGGCGTCGATCGACCGGCGGGTGCCGCGTGACACCCGCAAGCTGATCGCCCGGATGCTGGAGTTGGGCGAGCCCACCGCGGTCTTCCTCGCGCCCGCGGGCACCACCTCGTGAAGCCCTGGTTGCGCCGGCTGGCGTGGGTATCGCTGGTCGCGGCCGTGCTGCCGATCGTGGTGGCCACCGTGCGGGCGATCGCGTCCGACTGGTTCCCGATCGGCGACAACGCCTTCTTCGCCATCCGCTCGCGCGACGTGCTGACCCACCACCACCCGCTGCTCGGCACGTGGACCTCGGCCTCGGTCACCCTCGGCCGCCAGCTCAACAACCCCGGGCCGTTGCAGTTCGACCTGCTGGCCGCGCCGGCCAAGGTCAACGGCGCCGCCGGTCTCGCCGTTGGCGTGGCCCTCGTCAACATCGCCTGCGTCATCGGCATCGCGGTGGTGGCCAGGCGGCGGGGCGGCCCGCTGGTGATGGCGGGGGCGATGGCGATGGCCGCGGCGCTGGTCTGGACGATGGGCAGCGAGCTGCTGTTCGACCCGTGGCAGCCGCACGCGCTGTTGCTGCCCTTCCTCTTCTTCGTGCTGCTGGCGTGGGCGATGGTGGCCGGCGAGCTGGCGGCACTGCCGTGGGCGGTGGGGGTGGCCAGCTTCATCGTGCAGACCCACCTGAGCTACGTCGTGCTGGTGGCCGCCGTCGGGGGCGCGGCCGCGCTGGTGTTGGCCGTGCGGGCCTGGTCGGTACAACGGCGGTCGTTGGTGCGGGCGCTGGTCGTCTCCGCGGTGGTGGCGGCGGTGTGTTGGAGCCAACCGGTGGCCGAGCAGCTCCGCCACGGGGGCGACGGCAACCTGGCCGCGCTGGCGGCCGGCGGTCAGGGCGGCCGGCCCGTCGGCCTTTCGATGGCGACCCGGCTCACGGCCGCGGTGGTGTCGTTGCCGCCCTTCTGGAGCCGGCCTTCGTTGGAGAAGACGTTTTCCTTCCTCGGCTTCGCCCACCTACCCTCGCTGGGCGCGGCGGCGTCGTCCCTCGCGGTCGTGCTGGCCTTGCTGGCGTTGTGCGGCTGGCGCAACCGGCGGGCCGGCGACGGCCTGGCCGGGGCGGTGGTGTTCGTGGCCGCGGTCGCGCTCGTCGGTGCGGTGGCCACCGCCACCCTGCTGCCGCTCAACGGCTTCGGCATCGGCATCGCGCCCCACCAGATCAGGTGGTTGTGGCCGGTGGCGCTGGTGGTGTGGTTCGCCATCGCGCTGACCGCGGTGCGGGCGATCGCGGTGCGCACCGGGCCGGCGGCACCTTTGGCCGCCTTCGTGGCCGTGGCCGTCGTCTTCAGTGGGCTGGCCCTGCCCAAGCGGAACCACCACGCCGGGCCGAGTGCCGACGAAGCCTCGATCCCGACGGCCCGCCGCCTGGTCGCCGGCCTCGGGTCGCTCGAGGGCAAGGGGCCGTTCGTGTTCGACAACGCCGACCTTCGCTTCGCCGAGCCCTACAGCGTGACCGTGCTCGCCGGCCTGCAGTCGCGCGGCATCGAGTTCCGGGTCGCGGACCTCGGCCTCGTCCACCAGCTCGGGCCCTCGCGGGCGGTGCGGGCCGGGGAGCGGGTCGCGGGGCGCCTCTTCCTGCGTGAGGGCGACGCCGCACTCCGGCCGCAGCCCGGGCGGGTGGTGTCGCGGGTCGTCGGCCTCGACCCACGCCATCATGCGGAGATGCTGCGGCTGCGCGACGAGCTCTCGACCTACGTGACCGACCACGGCCTGCGCCTCAACCGCCGGGGCGAGGACGCGGTGGCGGTGCGGGCCCTGGCCAACGTCCCCGGCGGCGGCCTCGTCATCCACGACTTCGATCGGGTCGACGGCGACGACCTGGCCATCATCGTGCGCAACCGCCTGTCCGATATCGACCGAGGATGGATCGCCCGCTTCCGCCGCTACACCGACCTGCGCACCGCGTGGGACACCAGGACAGTGGCGTTGTTCGTGGAGACCCCGTGACCCTCGGCCTGGTCGTGCCCGTGTTCGACGAGGAGGTCCGCTTCGCCGAACACGCCAAGGCCCTCGTAGAGTTCGTCGCGCCCGGCGGCGTGCTGGTGTTCGTCGACGACGGCAGCACCGATCGCACGGCCTCGCTGGTGTCGGAGTTGGTGGCCTCGACATCCTCGGTCGACGTGCGCCTGCTGCGCCGGCCGCACGTCGGCAAGGGCGCGGCCGTGGCCGCCGGCCTGGCCTCGGTGCTCGCCGACGACGCCATCGGGTACGCCGCCTTCTGCGACCTCGACCTGTCGACGCCGCTCGACGAGCTTTCACGGATCATCGAGGCCGCCACCCACGGCGAGGTCCTGGCCATCGGGTCGCGCGACCTCACCGGCTCCCGCCTGGTGCAGCGCGAGGGCGTGGTCCGGGAATCGCTCGGCCGGGCCTACAACCGGTTGCTGCAGGCGACGGTGACGCCCGGCGTCGTCGACACCCAATGCGGGGCCAAGGCGGCTTCGCGATCGGTGTGGGCCCGGGTCCTGCCGTTCTGCGCACAAGTCGGCTTCGCCTGGGACGCCGAGGTGGTGGCCGTGGCCCTCGCCCTCGGCGTGCCCGTCCACGAGGTCGCCATCGAGTGGCGCCACGACACCCGCTCCAAGGTCCGCGTCGGCGCCGACGGGTTGGCCATGGTGTGGCAGACCCCCGCCATCTACCGCTCCGTTTTGGGTGCCAGATCTCACGCCAGGGCGTCAGATCCGGCACCCAAAAGCGGGAGGGGCGAGGTGTTCGAGGGGGAGAAGGCCGACGAGTTGCTTGGCGCCGACGGGCAGCATTGGTGGTTCAGGGGAAAGGCGGCGTTCGTGGCCACGGCGCTGGCGCGGATGGGGGCGAGGACGGACGGCGTGCTCGTCGACGTGGGCGCGGGCGGGGGCGGGGTGACGACCAAGCTCGGGTGGGCCATCGATCGGGTGGTCGCGGTCGAGGGCGGCCATGCCCTCGCGGCCCACGCCCACGCCGTCAACGGGTTGGCGACGGTGCAGGCCGGCGTGGTCCCGTTGCCATTGGCGTCAGGGTCCGCGGCGGTGGTGTGCCTGCTCGACGTCATCGAGCACCTCGACGACCCCGCCGCCGCGCTGGCCGAAGCCGCCCGGGTGCTGGCGAGCGCCGGCGGGAAGCTGGTCGTGAACGTGCCCGGCCACGCGTGGTTGTGGAGCGCGGCCGACGAGCACCTCGGCCACCACCTGCGCTACGACCGCCGGGGCCTGCACCGGTTGCTGGAGTCGTCGGGCTTCCGCGTGCTGTGGTCGAGCCACGTCTTCAGTTGGCTGGTGCCGTTCGTGTGGCTCGAGCGGCGGCGGGCCACGGCCCAACTCGGCCTCGACCGCACCTCGTTCGTCATCGACCGCACCGCGATGGTGCTGACCGCCGTCGAGCGGATGCTGCTCGGCCGGGTGGCGTTGCCGTTGGGCACGTCGATCCTGTGCGTGGCCGAGCCCGTCGAACGATGAGCACGCGCGAGCGCCTCGCCTTCGCCGCCATGCTGGTGGCCGGCGCGCTGGTGCGCATCGCGTGGATCGCCTACGCCGCCCGGCCGCCGGTGGGCTTGATCGACCCGCTGTTCTACAGCGGGTTGGCCGGCGACCTGGCTCGCGGCGGCGGTTACACCTACCTCGGGTTGGCGCCCTCGGCCTATTACCCGCCGGGATACCCGATGGCCCTGGCCGCGGTGATCTGGACCTTCGACCGCCTCGGCCTGGCCTACGACCTGCCGACGTTGGTAGGCGGTGTCAACCTCGTGCTCGGGCTGGCGTGCGTGGTCCTGGTGTTCGACATCGGCCGCCGGCTGTTCGACCGGCGGGCGGCGTGGGTGGCCGCCGCGCTCATGTGCTTCTGGCCCAACCTGGTCTTCCATTCGGCGGTGGCGTTGTCGGAGACGTTGTGCAACGCCCTCCTGCTCGGCGCGGTCGTCGTCGTGATGCGATGGGACAAGTGGCCGGCACTGGTGGGTGCGGGCGCGCTCTTGGGTGCCGCGACCCTCGTCCGTCCTGTGGTCCTGCCCGTCGTCGGCGCGCTGTTCGTGGTGTGGACGGTGACCGCGGACTGGCGGCGGGCGCTGCGGTCGAGCGCGGTCGTGACCGCCGTCGCCATCGCCGTGGTCGTGCCGTGGACGATCCGCAACACGGCCACGTTCCACCAGCCGGTGCTGATCTCGACCAACTTCGGCGACAACCTCTGCATCGGCCACAACCCCGACGCCACCGGCGAGTTCGACACGCCGGCCTGGTGCTTCGCCGGCTACGAAGGCCCGCAGAACGAGATCCGCCGCAACTCCGACCTGGCCCGCAAGGGGCTCGGCTGGGCGGTCCACCATCCGGTCTCCGAGGTCGCCCTCGTCTTCAAGCGGGCGTGGTTCACCGTCCACCACGACCACGACGGGCTCTTGGCGGCCGAGTCCTACGGCGCCGACCGCTTCCTCCCCAACCCCCTACGCCACGGCCTCGGCCTGGTGGCCGACCTGTGGTTCGTTCTCACGCTGGCGGCCGCCGCTGTCGGCTACGCCCGCCTGCGCCCGTCGGCCGACCCGCGCCGCTGGCTGCTGGTGGCCGCGCCCGCGGCCCTCGCCCTGTCGCCGCTCGTCTTCTTCGGCGACGCCCGCTTCAAGGTGCCGATGGTGCCGTTCCTGGCCCTGGCCGCGGCCGCGGCCTTCGCTACGAGGACTTCTTCTCCTCGTGGTACTCCTCCTCGACATTGACCGACCAGATGTCGTGGGAGGCGCCGAAGATGTTCTCGACCGAGAGCATGGCGGTGAGCATCGAGTGGTCCTGGTTGTTGTACTTGTGCATCCCGTTGCGGCCGACGGGGTGGACGTTGGGGGCGTTGTCCGCCAACCACGAACGCAGGACGTTGACGTTGGCCTTGTAGGTGTCGTCGTACATCGGGTACGCCTTCGGCATCCGCACGACGTAACCGGCCTCGACGACCGAAGGGTCGACCAACCCCAACGTCGCCAGCTCGCGCTTGCCCAGCTCGACCAGCTCGGCATCGGGCATCGACCACAGCGCGTCGGTCTCGAAGACGAAGTACTCGAGGCCGAGGCAGGTGCGCCCCTCCTTCACCAGGTAGGGCGACCACGAGCCGAAGTTCTGGATGCGGCCGAGGGTGACGCCTGGCTCGTGGACGTAGATCCAGTTGTCGGGGAACCCGTCCTTCTCGGGCACGACCAGCGCGATCGTCAGGAAGTCGCGGTACGTGAGCCCGTTGGCCGCGGCCAGCACCGGAGCCGGCGGCGGCGGTGACATCGACTTGATCAACGACGTGATCGGCATCGACGAGATCACGTGGTCGCAGGAGTAACGGGTGGAAGCGCCGTCGACCGAAGCGGTGACGGCCACGGCCCGCCCGCCCTCGTGGTGTACCTCGGTCACGAGAGAACGCATCCGCACCTTCGTGCCCTGGGCCTCGACCAGCTCGCGGCAGCGCTCCCACATCATCCCCGGGCCGAACTTGGGGTATTGGAACTCCTCGATCAGCGACGTGATGTCCTTCTGATTGCGCTTGGGCAGCACGGCGTTGACGATGGCCGACATCAGCGACAGGTTCTTGATCCGCTGCGCCGCCCAGTCGGCCTTGAGCTCGGACGACGGTACGCCCCACACCTTCTCGGTATAGGTCTTGAAGAAGATGCGGTAGAGCCGGTAGCCGAAGCGGGCCGCGACCCAACCCTCGAACGTCGTCTGGTCCTTGGGCGGCCGCACCCGCGCCCACGCGTACGACAGCACGCACAGGAAGGCCTCGACGATGCCCAAGCCGGCCAGCGCGTTGAAGGCCCGCAGGGGGTAGTCGAAGAACTTGCCGTTGTAATAGATGCGGCTCATCCGGGGCCGGGTGAGGAAGTCCTCGTCGGGCAGGATCTCGTGCCACACCTCCTCGACGGCCTTCACCTTGGTGAAGAAGCGGTGGCCGCCGATGTCGAAGCGCCACCCGTCGCGTTCGGCGGTGCGGGAGATGCCGCCGACGACGGTGTCGCCCTCGAGGACCGTCGACGACACGCCCCGTTTGCTGAGCTGGTACGCCGCCGTGAGGCCTGCGGGGCCGGCACCGATGATGACGACCTCAGGCTGGGATTGGTCTTGCACGGCCCGCAGTCTAGGGAACGTACGCCCCCAGGAATGCCAGCGTGGCGTAGGTGACCAGGCCGGTGGCGGCCACCACCAGGACCATGCGCTCGAGCCACGGCCAGCGGACGACCACCGCCAGCCCGATCACCAGCGGGAAGGCGCTCAATCCGTAACGCTCGAGCGAATCGAGGTTTCCGGCGCCCAGCGAGAGGAGAAGGATCGTGGCCGCGAACCAGCCGTAGGAGGCGGGCAACTTCCAGAAGCAGACGGCCAGGAGCACGAGGAAGCCGATGGCCCACGGGAAGTGGAGACCCGACCCGAGGTCGGCCCCGGCGGCCAACTGATGGGCCGCCTCTATCAGCCGGCGCACAGGATTGACGAAGCCGCCCCGCCGATCGAACTCCTGTTGCAGCCGGAGCGGCCTGAGCGGGTCGCCGTAGGCGATCCACGACCACACGAGGTAGGCGACGCCGCCGGCGCCCGGCGCGCCCGCGGCCAGCAGCCGCAGGGCCCGCTCCCCCGTCGAGGGCGAGTCGCGGCGGACGCCCCGCAGGGCCTCGATGGCCGCGGGCACGACCAGGAGCACACCCAACGGCCGGGTCAGCCCGGCGAGGAGGCCGAGGGCGACCGCCCACCCCCAACGGTGCCGCCGCAACGCGAGGAACGTGGCCACCGCGAACACGATCAGCAACGACTCGGCGTACCCCATCACCAACACGAACGCCGGCGGGAGGAGGGCGAGGAACCACGCCGCCCGGGCGGCGGCGGCGCGGTCGCCGGTCTCGTGGAACGTCAGCCGCTCGATGAGCACGCCGGCACCGAGGGCGGCGGCGTTGACCACCAGCAGCAGGGCGACGCGCGGCCCGGTCACCGGGCTCACCACCTTCGCCAGCAACGGCAGCAGCGGGAAGAAGCGCAACGACTCCCACGGCAGGTGGCGGTATCCCGACTCGATGATGCGGAGGTACCAGCTCGCGTCCCAACCGATGAGGCCCGACGGCGGGCGCCCGGTCGGGTCCTCGGCGCGCAGGTTCGACACGAGGAAGCGGGCCAGGGCCAGCGAGCCGAGCACGGCGACGCGGGCGGTGGCCCACGACACCACCCCCGGGTTGGTGAGCGCGGCGCCGGCGCGCTGGGCCAACCCGCGCCGGCCGCGGCCGGCGTGGTCGTCCTCTCGCGGAGGAAGGTCTTCGGTGATGGGGGGGACGGGCCGCACGGTCGTGCTCATGCGGGGGGATGGAGCCAGAGGACCTGGCGCTCGAACACGGACTTGTCGGGGTCGAGCAGTTGGCGGTTGCCGGGGCGGCCGTTGGCCAGCGCGTCGTTCAACCGCTCGCACTGCTTGTCGAGGGTGCGGTAGCCCGGCATCCACACGTACCAGATGTTGCGGCCCGCGGCCCGGCGCTGGATCTCGGCGGCGAAGGCGACCGGGTCGGCGGCGGCCATGCGCCGGCCGTAGTCGACCCAGTCGACGATGCGGGGGTCGGCGAAGTCGGGGAAGGTCGCCTGCTGGTAGCCGCCCGGCAACAGGCGGGAGACGTCGGGGCCGAGCTGGTCGGGGCAGTAGACGACGGTGTCGCCGGGCCGGCCGCCGTTGGCCTCGATGGCCGCGGCCACGGCCGGCGCCTGGGTGCGTTGGTACACGGCGTTGCGCACGCCGCCGACGAGGCCGAGCACCGACGCCACCGCGAGCACGACGGCGACGACGCGCCGGTCGGCGAACGAACGCAGGCCGAAGGCGGCGGCGAGGATCACCAACGGGAACGCGATCGACGTGTACCGGCTGGCGAAGGCGCTGCCGGTCGCGGTGCCGACCGCGACCGCGATCAACAGCGATACCGCGCCGATCACCAGCTCGGGGCGCACGCCAGGTCGGGTGCGCAGGTCGAGCTCGATGCGGCGCTCGTCTACTGCCCGGCCGGCGAGGCCGAGGATCACCAATCCCGCGAGCAGGCCGGCCAGGGCCTGGCCTTCCGGATAGGGGCCGCCGCCGAGGTCGACGAGGGTGGTGAACGCGACCTCGACCGGGCCAGGCGCCGTCCCCCACGGCGTGCCGGTGTGGGCCCGCTGGTACAGGAACGTCGGCAACCACGGCCCGAAGCACACGACCGCGCCGATGACGATCGCGGCCAGCGCGACCCACCGCTTCTTGACGGCGAGGGCGACGGCCAGCACGCCGACCAGGTAGAAGCCCCAGTAATGGGTGAGCAACAGCGCGCCGCTCAATGCACCGAGGGCGACGAGGTCGATCGTCCGCCCGCGCTCGAGGGCGCGCCGCAACACCAGCCATCCGGCGGTGACGATGAGCGCGACCAGGGTGTACATCCGGGCCTCGGTCGCGTACCTGATGGCGAAGGGCGACGCCCCCAGGAGGACGACGGCCCCGAGCCCCACGACCGATCCGCCGAGCCGCCGGCCGGCCTTGGCCATGAGCGGGAGGGTGGCCACGCCGAACACCGCGGAGAGCGACCGGACCGCGAGGTTGCCGGTGCCGAACACCTCCGTCCACCCGTGGAGGAGGAGGTAGTAGAGCGGCGGCGCGCCATCACGCCTCAGGGCGCCGTGCAGGTCGCGCAGCGGCAGGTGGGCGAGGTTCACGGTGAGGGCTTCGTCGAGCCACAGGGCCGACCTCGCGGTCAACCGCAGCGCGATCCCCGCGGCCAGCACCGCGACGACCGCCACGACCCCCCACCGCCCGGTTTTCGCGAGATCGGTACCCGGATTCCGCGCGCCCGTCTCACGAGAACCCGAGGGGGTGGGGGAAATGGTCGGTGCGGCGGCCATGCGGCTGGTCACGCTACAGCCGGTACGATCGGAAAAGCGCAGGGGAGCTGGCCCGACCGGCGAATGCGGGCAAAGGGAGCCGCAGTGCAAGAAACCCAGGACGACACGGACTACTTGACCATCGCCGGTCGAGCGTTCGGTTCCCGCCTCTTCCTCGGTACCGGCAAGTTCCCATCGACCGCTTCGCTCCACGCGGCCATCGAGGCCAGCGCCACCGAGATGGTCACGGTGGCCCTGCGCCGGGTCGACCTCTCGGCCGAAGAGGACATCCTCGACGCCATCGATCCGGCCAAGGTGCTGCTGCTCACCAACACCAGCGGCGCCGTCGACGCCGAGGAGGCCGTGCGCCTCGCCCGGCTGGCCCGCTCGGCCGGACTCCCCGAGTGGATCAAGCTCGAGGTCACCCCCGACCCGCGCTATCTCCTGCCCGATCCGGTCGAGACGTTGAAGGCGGCCGAGGTGTTGTGCGCCGAAGGGTTCACGGTGTTGCCCTACGTCAACGCCGACCCGGTGCTGTGCAAGCGGTTGGAGGAGGCCGGTTGCGCCACCGTGATGCCGCTGGGTTCGTGGATCGGTTCGAACCAGGGGCTGCGGACGAAGGCGGCGCTGGAGATCATCATCGAGCAGTCGCTGGTTCCGGTGGTCGTCGACGCCGGCATCGGCGCGCCCAGCCAGGCGGCCGAGGCCATGGAGCTCGGGGCCGACGCGGTGTTGGTGAACACCGCCATCGGCACCGCCGGAGACCCGGCGGCCATGGCCCGAGCCTTCCGGCTAGCGGTGGAGGCCGGGCGGGGCGGCTTCCTCGCCGGGCTGGCGGGGATGCGGCGCGAGGCCGCGGCGTCGTCGCCGCTCACCGGGTTCCTGACGTGACGGCCACGCCGATCGCGCTGGAGTCGCGGCCCGTCGGGGTGCCGCCGGGCACCGCCGCCGCCGACCTGTTGGCCACCGACCTCCACGGGCTGCGCGCCCTCGTGGACTCGGCGTCGGCCTCCGACGTCGAGCGGGCACTGCGCCGGACCGGGCGGCGCGACCTGTCGGACTTCGCGGCGCTGCTCTCACCGGCGGCCACCGCCCGGCTCGAGGACATCGCCGCCGCCGCCCACGAGACCACCGTTCGCCGCTTCGGCCGGACGATCCACCTGTTCGCGCCCCTGTATCTGTCGAACGAGTGCGTGTCGTCGTGTACCTACTGCGGGTTCGCCGCCGGCAACGAGATCGCCCGACGTACGCTCGGCACCGACGAGCTCGTGGCCGAGGCCGCCGAGTTGCGGGCTCGCGGCTTCCGCCACCTCCTGCTGGTCGCCGGCGAGCACGCCCGGGTCGTGAGCAAGGACTACCTCGTCGAGTCGGTGCGGGCCCTTTCGCCGTCGGTGCCTTCGTTGTCGATCGAGGTCCAGGTGTGGGACACCGCGACCTACCGCCGGTTGGTGGAGGCCGGCTGCGACGGGCTCGTCGTGTACCAGGAGACGTACGACCGTTCGACCTATGCGGCCGTCCACCTGAAGGGCAAGAAGCGCAACTACGACTGGCGGTTGGCCGCCCCCGACCGCGGCGCCTCGGCGGGTATGCGCCGGCTCGGCATCGGCGCATTGTTGGGGCTGCACGACGACTGGCGCTTCGAAGCGTTGTCGTTGGCGACCCATGCCCGTGCGCTGGTGCGGCGTTGGTGGCGGTGCGAGGTGTCGGTGTCGTTGCCCCGGCTGCGGCCGGCGGCGGGCGGGTTCGAACCTCTCGACCCCGTCGGCGATCGCGACTTCGTCCAGCTCTTGTGCGCGCTGCGCTTGTTGCTGCCCGACCTCGGCATCACGTTGTCGACCCGCGAGGCTCCCGCGCTCCGTGACGCGTTGCTCCGCCTCGGCGTGACCCACATGTCGGCCGGTTCGCACACCGAGCCCGGCGGCTACGCCGCGCCCAGCGACGCC
>JAXDPV010000100.1:0-6967 GCA_034668185.1 Actinomycetota bacterium | reverse complement strand
GACTTCGCCCCGGTGCTCGACCTGGTACTCCCGCCGGTAGCCGGCCTTGACCAGCCGTTCGACCAGCTCGGTCGGGTCGATCCGGTCGCCCGGCTTGACGGTGACGGGCTCGACGTCCTCGACGTGGGGGCCGAGCCTCTGCACGAGCGCCCTGACCGGGGCGACCAGGACCCTCGGCATCCTCTCCGGGTCGCGCAACCGCCACATGACCCGGAGGCGGCGGCCCATGGTCTCGACGCTCGGGCTCACCCGCTCGAAGGGCAGCGTCTCCCACGCCGGGAAGACGTCGACCTGGTCGTCGCCGAGGAACGCCCTGAGGTCGTGGGCCAGGCGCTCGGCGTCGGTCGTCGTGGGCACGGCCACCACGAACGGGTGCCTCGACGAGAGCGACGCCAGGCCTGCGATGGCGAACGCCCTGGCCGGCTCGGGCACGGCCACCAACCCGCTGCTCGCCCCCAGGATCGACCCCACCGCCGGGTCGTCCCGCAACAGCGGCGGCAGCGTCGTCAGCGCGTTCATTGCTGACTTGTATGCCACATCCGGCAGACAACTCGGCAATGGACGCTCAAAAGAGCCGGCGCAGGACGCGGGCGAGGACGCTCTCGGGCTTCTTGGCCGGGGCCGGGGCGGGGGGCGGCGGCTCCGACGGGACCAGCACGGGCTCGGGCGTGGGCGCGTCGACGGCGAGTTGGTCGACGAGGACGGCGAGGGCGTCGGCCGCTTGGCGCTGCTTGGGGGTGACCCGGCCGTCGTCGAGGCCGCGGCGGCGGATCTCGACGGTGAGGTCGTGGGGGTTGGTGGCCACGCCGAGGGCCGACTTGAGGTCGATGAGGCCGTCGGCGTAGAGGGCGAGGATCGACTGGTCGAACGTGTGCATCCCGTAGAACTCGCCGTCGGCGATGATCGCCTCGATCTGCTCGCGCTGGTCGGGGTCGCGAATCCAGCTCTGCACCCGCCCGTTCACGACCACCGTCTCGGTGACCGGCCGCCGGGCAGAACCGTCGAGGGTGGCCACGAGACGCTGGCACACCACGCCCCGCAGCACGCCCGACAACACCAGGCGGACGTGGGCCTGCTCGCCCGCGGGAAACAGCTCGACGATGCGGCTGATGGTCTCGGCGGCGTCGGTGGTGTGCAGGGTCGAGAGCACGAGGTGGCCGGTCTCGGCCGCTTGCAACGCCGCGGCAACGGTGGCGGCGTCGCGCATCTCGCCCACGAGGATGACGTCGGGGTCCTGCCGGAGCGACGCCCGGATGGCCGAGGCGAAACTGGGCGTGTCGGCGCCGAGCTCGCGCTGGCTGATCGAGGCCTTGGCGTCGGTGTGGATGACCTCGATCGGGTCTTCGATGGTGACGATGTGGGCCGAGCGGGTGCGGTTGATGTGGTCGACCATCGCCGCCAACGTCGTCGTCTTGCCCGAGCCGGTGGGGCCGGCGACCAACACCAAGCCACGGGGCTCGTCGGCCATGCGGCCCACGACGTCGGGCAGGAAGAGGTCGTCGACCGACTTGGGTTCGGTGACGACCGTGCGCAGGACGAGGGCGACGGTGTCGCGCTGGAGGTAGGCGTTGACCCGGTAGCGCTCGGTGGGCCGGCCCGCGGGCGAGTAGGCGAAGTCGACCTCCTCGCCCCGGCGGAAGCGCTCGGCCAACTGCGGGCGGATGATCTCGGCGGCGATGGCCTGGGTGTCGGCTTCGTCGAGGGGAGTGGCGTCGGCCGTCGGCGACAGCACGCCGTTGACCCGGATGCGGGCCGGCCCGCCGACCCGCAGGTGAAGATCGGAGCCGTGGGCCGCCTGCAGGTCGGCCAGGTAGCCGTCGAGCCGTTCCCTCGGGCCCACGCCCATCAGACGGTGGGCGCCGGAGTGTTGTAGCGGTTCATGGCCCGGTCGACGCCCTCGGCGACGATCAGCTCGACGGCGTCGGCGGCTTCCTCGATGGCGATGGCGAGCTCCTGCTTCACGGTCTTGGGCGGGCGACGCAGGACGTGGTCCGCGCCCTGCTCCTTCCCCCCCGGCGGCTTGCCTATCCCGATGCGGACCCGCAGGAAGTCGTTGGTCTTGACGTGGTCGACGATCGACCGCAGGCCGTTGTGGCCGGCCAGTCCGCCGCCGGCCTTGACCCTGACCGTGGCCTGGGGAAGGTCGAGCTCGTCGTGGACGACGACGAGGCGGGCGGGGTCGTCGATGTCGTGGCGGCGGAGGAGGGCGGCCACGGCGAAGCCGGAGTCGTTCATGAACGTGGTCGGGAAGGCGAGGGCGACCCTGGTGCCGCCGATGGTGACCTCGTCGGCCAACGCCCGTTCCTTCTTCATCGGGCGCAGCTTGCCGCCGTGGCGGGCGGCGAGGAGGACGACGACGTCGGCACCCACGTTGTGGCGGGTCCCGGCGTAGTCGGTGCCGGGGTTGCCAAGGCCCACCACGAGCAGCTCGCTGGCCATGGAGGCCGGCTAGCCCTCGGTGGTGTCTGCGCCCTCGCCGCCGGCGCCGGCCTCGGGCTCGGCCGCGCCCTCTGCTGCCGGCGCACCCTCTTCGCCCTCGGCCTGTTCGCCCTCGGCGGTGGCCGCGGCCGCGCCCTCTTCGAGGACCTCGGCCTGGGCGCCCTGGCCCACGACGATGGCTTCCTCGGGGTCGACCTCGGTGGTGACGCCGGCGGGTAGCTGCACGTCGCCGACCCGGATGGCGTCGCCGATCTTCAGCGCGCTGATGTCGACCTCGATGTGGGGCGGGATGGCGCCCGGCTTGGCGTGGACGCTGAGGGAGAACAGGGCCTGCTCGACGACGCCGTCGTTGTTGTGGATGTCGGTGGCCTCGCCCACGAGGGAGATGGCCACGTCGGCGGTGACTACCTCGTCGCGGTTGACGATCTGGAAGTCGACGTGGGTGACCGTCTGGCGCACGGGGTGGCGCTGCAGCACCCGGGCCATGGTCAGGAGCGAGTTGCCCTCGATCGACAGGTTGACCAGGGCGTTCACCCCGGCATCGGTGTTCAGCGCGTGGCGCAGGTCGCGGGCGTCGACGGCGATGGCGATGGGGTCGCTGCCGTGGCCGTAGACCACCGCCGGGATCTTGCCCTCTCGCCTAAGGCGCTTCGAGGCCCGGGTGCCCGAGGGCCGGCCGGTCTCGGCCACCAATTGGATCTCAGCCATGGAAACGCGCTCCTACACACCTACGCCGAAGGGACCGGGAGATTGTAGTGGCCCACCGTTTTGGGTGCCGAATCTCACGCCCTGACGTGATATTCGGCACCCAAAAGCGGAAGGGGGGAGCGGAAGCGGCTCAGATCTGGTTTTCGCCGCCGAAGAGCTCGGAGACGGAGGCGTCCTCGAACACGGCCCGGATGGCGGCGGCGATGACGGGGGCGACCGACAACACCTCCATCTTGTCGAAGCGCTTCTCCGAGCCGATGGGCAAGGTGTTGGTGAGCACGAGCTTGGCGATGGAGGAGTTCTTGAGCCGGTCGACGGCCGGGCCCGACAACACCCCGTGGGTGGCGACCACCCAGATCTCCTCGGCGCCCTCGTCCTTGAGCATCTCGACGGCGGCGCAGATGGTGCCGCCCGAGTCGATCATCTCGTCGACCAGCACGACCTGGCGGCCGGCGACCTCGCCCATGATGCCGAGGGCCTCGACGGTGTTCACCTTCTCCTTGGTGCGGCGCTTGTAGATCGTGGCCACGTCGGCGTCGAGGTGCTGGCCGTAGCGCTCGGCCACCTTGATGCGCCCGGGGTCGGCGGCCACGACCACCGCGTCCTCCGACACGTGGGCCCGCAGGTGGTCGATCAGCGACGGCACCGCGGTCAGGTGGTCGAAGGGCCCGTCGAAGAACCCTTGGATCTGGTTCGAGTGGAGGTCGACGGCGACGATGCGGTCGGCGCCCGCGGTCGTCAGCATGTCGGTGACGAGCTTGGCCGTGATCGGCTCCCGCCCCTCGGCCTTGCGGTCCTGCCTCGCATACCCGTAGTACGGGCAGACGGCGGTGATGCGCTTGGCCGACGCCCGCTTGGCGGCGTCGATCATGATGAGCTGCTCCATGATCGAGTCGTTCACCGGGGCGGCGTGGCTCTGGATGATGAAGACGTCGGCCCCACGGATCGAGTCGCCGAACCGGCACCTGATCTCGCTCGACGCGAAGTCGACGAGGTTGGGCTCGCTCAGCGAGACCCCGAGGTTGTCGGCGATCTCCTGGGCCAGCTCGGGGTGCGAACGGCCAGAGAAGATCTCCAGGTGCTTCTTCGTGACCAGCTCCACGCCCACTACTCCTCGCTCTCCCCAGCGAAGAATGGCCCGGTGACCGCACCCGGCGCCACCCGACTTCCGGGCGACAGCGCGGCAAACGGCCCAACCCGGGCACCGGCGCCGATCTCGGCCAACCGGCCGACCGAGTTCTCGACGACCGCGCCCTCGCCGACCGTGCAGTCGACGAGCCGGGTCTCGGGCCCGATCTCCGCGCCCCGCGCCACCACCGTGCGCCCCTGCAGCACCGTGCCGGGGAAGAGGGTGACGTCCTCGGCCAGGACGACGGTGGCGTCGATGTAGGTGCGCTCGGGGTCGATCATGGTGACGCCCTGGAGCATCCACCGGTCGTTGGTGCGGTCGCGCAGCTCGGCTTCGGCCACCGCCAACTGGGCACGGTCGTTGATGCCGGCCGGCTCCATCGGGTCGGAGGCCACCATCGAGACCACGTTGTACCCGGCCTCGGAGAGGACGCCGATGACGTCGGTCAGGTAGTACTCGCCCTGGGTGTTGTCGGGCGTGAGCCGGCGCAGCGCCGGGGCCAGCACGCTGCGGCGGAAGCAGTAGATCGAGGTGTTGATCTCGTCGATCTCCCGCTCGTCCGGCGTGGCGTCCTTGTGCTCGACCACCCGGGCGACCCGCTCGTCCTTGCCCCGCACGACCCGGCCGTAGCCCGTCGGGTCGGCGAGCACGGTCGTGAGCAACGTGGCGGCGGCGTCCGACTGGCGGTGGGCGCTCACCAACGCCGCCAGCGTCGACGCCCGCAGCAGCGGCGTGTCGCCGGGCACGACCAGGAGGTCGCCGTCGTCGAGGTCGTCGTCGGGACCGAAGGCGGTCAGCGCGGCGGCGGCGGCGTCGCCCGTGCCCCGCTGCACCTGCTGCTCGACGAACTCGATCGGCAGCTCGGGCCTGGCTTCCTCCGACAGGATCTTGGTCACCCGCTCGGCGGCGTGGCCGACCACGACCACGGCCCGGTCGAGGGGCAGCTCGGCCAGCGTGTCGAGGATGTGGAGCACCATGGCCCGCCCGCACAAGCGGTGGAGCGGCTTGGGCCTGGCCGACTTCATCCGCGTGCCCTCGCCGGCGGCCAGGACGATGGCGGACAGCGGCCGTTGGGACATGCCTTAGGTCTACCCCGTGGCGCCCCTAGGTCGGAAGCACCGAATGGCCGACCTGGTGGACGAGCACGAGGTAGACGAACGTGCCGACCAGGTCGGCGGCCACGACCTGCAGCACCCGGCTGCGGCTGGCGCCGGCGATGGCGAGGTTGGCGCCGCTGGGGCGGAGGAAGACGAGGAGCGGCACGCTGCGGCCGGCGACCTTGCGGACGGCGTCGACCCACCGCCGCCCGGGCAGGCGGTCGAGGGCGGCGGCACCGTGGCGGCGGCCGAGCACGAAGTGGAAGGGGTCGGCCAGGCAGAGGCGGACCATGCCCACGGCGAGGAAGGGCAGAAGCCCGACCTTGGGCGCGGCCAGGGTCAGGAAGGCGAGCCTGGGGCTGAGGGCCACGAGCAGCAGCGGCCGGCCGGTGAGGCCGGGCGAGGCCACCGTGGCCAGCGACGAGATCGCCGTCAGGACGGCGAGGGGGACGAGCAACCGCCGGGCTTCGTGGCGGGCGAGGGCCTTGGCCTGGGCCAGGAGCCGATGCACCCTGCCATCGAAACGGACCGCGATGTCCTGTTCGTTACCGAGAGGGATCGCGACGGCGGCCACGAGAGGAACTCTCGACCGATCGGCGGGCCGACTTCAGCGTCGATCGCGTTTCGGGGCTCGGGAGCGAGGATTCGAACCCCGATTCTCTGGACCAAAACCAGATGTCCTGCCATTGGACGACTCCCGAAAGGGCGCTGCGGGCACGAATCGTACCGGCGCCCGGTTCGACCGCCGCCGACCTCGCCGCTAGGGTGACGGCCCGTCATGGGCTCACTGATCAAAAAGCGCCGCAAGCGTATGCGCAAGAAGAAGCACAAGAAGCTGCTCAAGAAGACCCGCTGGCAGCGCCGAGCGGGCAAGTAGTCGCCTACGGCCGCCCCTCGGGGCGGTCGTTTCGCGTCCTGGCGATGATCGTGCCCGCCACCCCGGGGAAGGCGCCTTCGACGAACCAGGTGCCGCCGCTGCCGGCCAGCACCGGGGTCAGGCCGGTGGCGTCGCCCAGGCGGTCACGCCACTCGGCCAGCCTGGGCTCGGCGGCCAGGGCGGCGGGTTCGAGGTCGTTGGGGCCGTCGGCCTCCGGGCCCCCGAGGTCGTCCCACTTGGCGTAGACGACCGGTGTCGAGACCGGGAACGGCGGGGTCAGCAGGGTGAAGGTGAGGTCCAGGAACGGGAGGGGTTCGACGACCTCGCCGATGCCGGTCACCCGGGCCCGGCCGCCGGCGAGGCAGAAGGGGACGTCGGCCCCGATCGAGGCGGCCAGCGCGAAGTCGTCGGTGACGCCCGCCCACCTGAGGACGGCGGCGGCGTCGGCGGAACCGCCGCCCAGGCCCGCGCCCGCGGGGATGCGCTTGTAGAGCACGACGTGGGCATCGCGGCCGACGGCCCGCAACGCCTTCGACACCAGGTTGTCGGGCGCCAGGTCGTTGGTGCCGTCGGGGTCGATGGTGAGCTCGTCGGCCAGGTCGAGGGCCACCATCTCGGCGTCGATCAAGTGGTACCCGTCGGCCCGCCGGCCGGTGATGCGCAACGACCGCGTGAGCTTCGCCGGCGCCACCACGACGTTTGGGCGCGATGACTTCG
>JAXDPV010000099.1:0-18745 GCA_034668185.1 Actinomycetota bacterium | reverse complement strand
TGACTTCGGAATACCGAAGTCATCGCGCCCAAACGGCGGGGAGGTGCGGGCGTGGGCGATGGCGTCCTTCACCGTCAAGGGTGGCGGCGACCACCCGAGGAGGCGGCCGAGGCGGGTGACGCTCGGCGCGCCCGGGTACTCGGCCAGCACCGACGACGGCAGCCCGGGCACGCCGACCCCGTGCTCGGTAACGATGACGGCACGATCGGCGAGGGGGGCGGCCCGCTCGAGGCGGTGCTCGGCCAGCAAGACGGTCGTGCCCAGGTCGGTGTTGAGGCGGGCCAGCGCGGCTAGCACGTCCTCGGCGCCCTGGGGGTCGAGTTGCGACGTGGGCTCGTCGAGGACGAGGGCCGCGGGCGCGGCGGCCAGCGCGCCCGCGATCGCGCATCGTTGGCGCTCGCCGCCCGACAACGACATAGGCGAGCGATCGCGCAACCGGGCGATGTCGAGGGCGTCGAGCACCTCCTCGACCCGGCGCCGCATGGTGGCCTCGTCGACGCCGAGGTTCTCGAGCACGAAGGCGAGGTCGGCCTCGACCTGGTCGACCACGAACTGGGCCTCGGGGTCCTGGTGGACGAAGCCGACGACGTCGGCCAGGTCGCGCGGCGGGTGCTCACGCGTCGAGCGGCCGAAGGCCCGCACCGAACCGGTGAAGCGCCCGCCGGTGGCATGGGGCACGAGGCCGTTGGCCGCCCGCAGCAGCGTGCTCTTCCCCGACCCCGACGAGCCCGCCACGAGCAGGATCTCGCCGGCCCGCACCTCGAGGTCGACGCCGTCGAGCACGGGCGGGCCGTCCGGGTAGGCGAAGCCGACGCCTTCGTAGACGATCACGCCCGCCGCCATTGCAGCGCGGGCACGACCAGTGCGCCGATGAGCACGATGGCCACGAGGTTCAGACCGGGCATGGCGAAGGTCGGGCCCGGCCAGACGAGGGTGGTGTCGCCGTGGGCGGAGAGCACGCCGAGGCCGATGGGCGCGATCCACGCCACGCCGCCGATGGCCCACTGGCGGGCCGTTAGCCGTCGCTTGCGGTATGGCAGGCGGTTCGAGGCCAGTGAGATGGCGACCACCGCGCCGGCGAGCGCGCCACCGCCGGCGACGGCGAGGGCCAGGGCGGTGCCGTCGGACCGGGCCACGAGGGCGACGAAGCACCCGCCGAGGGAGAGCAGCGCCACCAGGCTCAACCACCCGGCGGCCACGTCGGCGCCCTTGGCCGGCCCGTGGCCGAAGCCGCGCGCGTCCATCGACTCGGACAGCGAAACCGCCCGTTCCATACCGGTTTCGAGGATGGGCACGACCTGTCGGAGGAGGCGGCCACGGCGCACGACCCGCCCGCCGGTGCGGGCCCGATCGGCCTCGCGCACGGCCCCGACGGCGGCCACCGTCGAGGGCACGAAGGCGAGGGCGACGGTGACGGCCAGGCCGACTTCGTAGAACGCGCGGGGCGCGGCCTGCACCAGCTCGTAGTGCGAGACGACGGCGTTGAACGCACCGAAGGCGGCGAGTATCCCGACCAACGCCCATCCCTCGGCCGCGGCCCGGGCGACCACCGGGAGCTCCACCGAGCCCCCGACGGTGAAGCCGCCGAGGATCGTTGGCCACGTCGCTTGGGGGAGGTGGAAGAGGACGTCGGTGCCGGCGTGGGTGGTGAGCACGGTCAACACCAATCGCAGGACGGCGAAGGCCAGGCCCGCGGCCAGCAGCACCGGGAAGGCGCCCGCCAACGGTCCGTCGACGGCGTGGCCCTCGACCACCACCGCCGAGATGGCGATGACGAGCGTGACGTAGAAGGGGTTGGGCGCGAGCTGGACGGAGGCGGCGGCAGCCAGGGCCCAGAGCAGCCACACGACGGAGGGGGATTGGCGTTTCTTCACGGGATCTCGACTACGGTACGGCCTTGGCAGAGGACGGGGGAAGCCGGTGAGATACCGGCGCTGACCCGCAACTGTGACTTGGCCATGTCGGCCAGGAAGCCAGGATGCCCGCCTCCGCACGCCGCCCCACGCGGCGTTCCGTCGTTGATCACGTCATTGCTAGGGCCCTCGTGGAACGGGGCCAGCGGAAGGATGAGCATGTCTCGTCGTCGTCTGTTTCTTCGCCTCGTCTGCTTCGCCGTGGCCGGCGCGCTGGTCGCGGCCTCGCCCGCGGGGGCGATCGACCCACGTTCGAAGCCGGTGGTCGACAAAGCCATCGCCTTCATCGCCAGCCAGCAGAACGCCGACGGTGGATTCGGCGACGCCCCTGACACCGAGACGCCCGATGCCGCGCTGGCCATCGCCGACGCCGCCCAGCGGACGACCGTCTACGACAAGGCCGCGGCGCTGGCCGCGGTGCGCTCGGTTGCCAAGGGCGGCAACTCGGCGTTGCACTACCTCGACGACCTGTCGGCCAAGAGCAACCTCAGCGTCGGCAAGGCGGCCGAAATCGTGATGGTCGCCGCTTCCGTGGGTTTGAACCCCGCGGCCTTCGACCCCGACGGCGACGGCGCCGTCGACCTGGTGGCCAAGATCGACGCCTCCAAGCAGTCGAACGGGTCGTACGCCGGCACGTACTACTTCACGGTGCAGGTAGCACTGGTGCAGCCGTTGCTCGGGCGCCCGGTGGCGGCGGACACGTTGGCGTACCTGCGGGCCGGGCAGCGGGCCGACGGCGGCTACAACTTCAACGGCGACCAGGCCACGGGCTCGTTCGACGGGTCCGACACCGACATCACGTCGTTGGTCGTGCAGGCGCTGGCGGCCGCGGGGGTGGCCGGCACCGACGCCGGCGTGCGCCGGGCGCTCGACTTCCTGGCCACGCAGCAGAACGCCGACGGCGGGTTCAAGCCGTCGTTCTCGACCGACTCGAACCCGGGCAGCACCCGCGGTGTCGTGCTGGCCCTGGCCGCCGCCGGGTTCGACCCGCTGTCCACGTGCTGGCGGGGTGGGTCTTCGCCCGCCGGCGTGAAGACGCCCGACGACTACCTGCGGGCCCAGCAAGCGGCGTCCGGCCGCATCGGCGAGGACACCGGGTTCGCAGCGACGCAGTACACCTCGCAGGCGGTGCAAGGGTTGGTGCGCAACTTCCAGCCCGTCGTGCGGGCTTCGGCCGTCGCCTGCGCCACGACCGGATACCGCTTGGTGGGCTCCGACGGCGGCGTGTTCGCCCACGGCGGGGCGGGCTACTTCGGTTCGACCGGCGACGTCGTGTTGAACAAGCCGATCGTGGCCAGCGCGCCTTCGCCCTCGGGCCGTGGGTACTGGTTGTTCGCTTCCGACGGTGGCGTGTTCGCCTTTGGTGATGCCCCGTTCGTCGGCTCGTTGGGCGACGTGCCGCTGAACAAGCCGATCGTCGGGGCCGCAGCCACGCCGACCGGCGGCGGCTACTGGTTGTTCGGTTCCGACGGCGGCGTGTTCTCGTTCGGTGATGCCCCGTTCCTGGGTTCGTTGGGCGATGTTTCGCTGAACAAGCCGATCGTCGGCGCGGTGGCCTCGCCCTCGGGCCGCGGGTACTGGTTGTTCGCTTCGGATGGCGGCGTGTTCGCTTTCGGTGACGCCGCTTTCTTCGGTTCGACCGGCGATCGTTCGTTGAACAAGCCGGTGGTCGCGGGGGCGCCGTCCCGCTCGGGCCGCGGGTACTGGTTGTTTGCTTCGGATGGCGGCGTGTTCGCTTTCGGTGACGCCGCCTTCTTCGGTTCGACCGGCGATCGTTCGTTGAACAAGCCGATCGTGGCCGGCGTCGCCAGCCGGGGCGATGGCTACTACCTGGTCGCGTCCGACGGCGGTGTGTTCGCCTTCGGCGACGCGCCGTTCTTCGGCTCCGAGGGCGATCGCTCGTTGTCGGCCCCGATCGTGAGCGTGCACCGGTAACGGCGGTGGTTCGTCGCTGGCTCGTCGCGGTTGCGGTCGGGGCGGCGTTGGCCGCGTCGGTGCGGGGCAGCAGCGGCGTCGCTCCGGCGGCGGCCGCGGTGCAGCACCACGCCGCGGTCGTCGTCGACACCGGCACGTCGGTGAAGAAGGTGTGCGTCGCCTTCCCCGAGGACTCGATCTCGGGGGAGGAGGCGCTGCGGCGGGCCGACGCCGTCGAACGCCTCGACCCGGTGTTCTCCGACCGGTACGGGTCGAAGGGCTTGGCCGTGTGCTCGTTGTGCGGCGTCGGGTGCGGCGACCCGAGCGATTGCTTCTGCGACTCGGCCCACTATTGGGCCTACCACCGGGCCGCGCCTGGCGACGGGTCGTACACCTTCTCCAGCCGGGGCGCCTCGACCACGGTCGTGCGCGACGGCGACGTCGAGGGATGGAAGTGGGGCAAGGGCGAACCCCCCGAGCTCACGACCGTGGGCAAGGTGTGCAACGTCGACGAACCCCCGGCCCGCCCTTCCTCGGGCGGCTCTACCGCCACCACCGGCCCGCCCGCCCCGGCGACGACCGCGCCGCCCGAGCCCACGACCACTGCCGCACCGGTGGCGAGCGGCGCGCGACCCGCGCCCGCCAATAGCGCGCCGGCGGCCTCCGGGTCGGGCAACACCGGCCCCGCGACCGACGCCGGCACCGTGGGCGCCGGCGACCTCGCCACTGCCGCCACCCCCGACGACCTGGCCGCCGGGGCCGAGCCCACCGGCGACACCACTCCCACCGCGGCCGCCCGACCCCGCGTCCCCGCGGACAAACCCGGCCGGGGGCCGTCGCCCATCGCCCTCGCCCTGTTCGTGGTGTTGCTCGCGGGCCTGCTGGGCTGGCGGTGGCGACTGCGCCAGGCCCACGCCTGAGGGGCCGGAAGTGCGGCGGCTAACACCGGTTCGCTAGCCTGGCGAGCCGTGCGCCGAGCCTTGGCGGCGGCAGCCGCCGCACTCGCGCTGGTGGCCTGGTCGGCGTCGGCGACGGCGCCGGCGGTGGCCGCCGGGAACCCCGTGAAGGACCGGGAGAAGGCACAGTCGCGGGCCAACGACGCCGCCGCCAAGTGGGCCAGGGCGACGACAGAGCTGGCCAAGGTCGAGGACGAGCTGGCCAGGCTCGACGCCAAGACGGCCGAGACCAAGAGCCGCCTGGCCGGCCTCGAGGGCCAGGTCAAAGCCGTGGCCGTCAACACCTACATCCACGGCAGCGGCGGGGGCGCGTTCACCTTCGACACCGACCTCGGCCGCAACGCCCGCCGCCAGGCGATGGCCAGGTACGTCACCCTCGGCAACACCCAGGCCATCGACGAGTACCGAGCGGTCAAGGACGACCTCGACGCCGGCGCCGCCGCCACCCGTAAGCGGGCCGAGCAGCAACAACAGGCGGCGGCGAGCCTGAGGAAGCAGAAGGCGTCGGCCTATACCGAGCTCCAGCGGCTGGCCACGGCCGAGAAGGCGTACCTCGCCCAGGTGGCTGCGGCCCAACGGGCGGCCGCGGCCAAGCGGGGCGCGACCACGAAGGCGGCGCGGAGCGACACGACGACGGGAAGGGCCAGCGGCGTGATCGCCAGTGGCGAGTGGATCTGCCCGGTGCAAGGCCCGCGGGCGTTCTCCAACGACTACGGCCAACCGCGATCCGGCGGCCGGAGGCACGAGGGCAACGACATCCTCTCGCCGAGGGGAACCCCGGTCGTGGCCAGCGTCAGCGGCACGTCGAAGGCCCACGACTCCAGCCTCGGCGGCCTCAGCTATTACCTCGCCGGCGACGACGGCACCACGTACTTCGGCACCCACCTCTCGGCCATCGGCGCGACCGGAAGGGTCGAGGCCGGCCAGGTCGTCGGCTACGTCGGCGACTCCGGCAACGCCAGGGGCACGCCCCACCTCCACTTCGAGATCCACCCGGGCGGCGGCGGCCCGGTCAACCCGTACCCGACGCTCTCCCGCTATTGCTGAACCTCGACAACGCCCGCCGGCTCTCGGGCGGTGCGTCACGGGAGACGTGGGAGGGCGAGCGCGACGGCCGCACCCTGATCCTGCGCAAGGGGCCGGGCATGAAGACGGAGGCCGCCCTCATCGCCGCCGCCGCCGAAGCCGGCGTGCCCGTGCCCCAGGTCGTCGAGGCCGGCGACGACTACCTCCTCATGGAGCGCATCGAGGGCGAGACCATCCCCCGCAAGATCCTGCGCGACCCGCCGCCCGGCCTCGCACGCCAATGCGGCGAGATACTCGCCCGCCTCCACACCATCGACCCACCCGAGGGCCTCGACCACACCGACCAGCTCAAGCAGTTCCGCACGTTGCTCGACACCCTGGGCCAGCCCCACCCCGCCTTCGAGATCGCCTTCCGCTGGCTCGACGCCAACCGCCCGCCACCACCGCCGGCGCCGAAGCTCGTCCACGGCGACTTCCGCAACGGCAACCTCGTCGTCGGCCCCGACGGCATCAGGGCGGTGCTCGACTGGGAGCTGGCCCACGCCGGCGATCCCATCGAAGACCTCGGTTGGCTGTGCGTGAAGTCGTGGCGGTTCGGCGTCGACCAACCCGTCGGCGGCTTCGGCACCTACGACGAGCTGCTCGACGGTTACGGCCGCCCCGACCTCGACCGCGACCACCTGCGATGGTGGGAGGTCATGGGCACGTTGAAGTGGGGGATCATGTGCATCCTCCAGGCGACGGCCCACACCAGCGGCGCCCACCGCTCGGTCGAGCTGGCCGCCATCGGGCGGCGGGTCTGCGAGGTCGAGTGGGACCTGCTCCAGGTGCTGCCCCGTGCATGACATGCCGACCAAGGCCGAGCTCATCGAAGCGGTCAGGGAGTTCATCGAACGCGACGTGATGGACGCGACCGAGGGCCGCGTGAACTTCCACGCCCGCGTCGCCGTCAACGTCCTCCGCATGGTCGAGCGCGAGTTGGAGCTCGGCGGGGAACAGGCCGCGGCCCACCGACAGGGCCTTGAGGAACTGGGCGTGGCCGACGAGCGAGCGTTGGCCGAGGCGATCAAGGACGGCACCCTCGACGACCGGGCCGGAGAGGTGCGGGCCTTCGTCACCGAGACGGTGCGGGCCAAGCTCGACGTGGCCAACCCCGACTATCGGTAGCCTCGGAAGCAGTGAGCGACGACGAGGTCGAGAGCCTCACCAAGCTGGCACGCACGGCCGCCCGCGGGGCCAAGGGCTTGGCCAACGCCGTGGTCGATGCCGCGCCCCGGGTGCCTATCCGCGACCAACGGGCGCTGGTCGAACAGCACGGCGGCCTGACCGGGGCGGCGCTGGCGGCCGAGCTCATCCGCAAGGCCAGCCGGTCGTCGGCCGCGGTCGGGGCGGCGTCGGGCGCGCTCATGAGCGCCGAGGAACTGGCCCCGCCGGCGTGGATCACCATCCCCTTCGAGCTGGTCGTCGAGACCGTCGCCATCGCCCTCATCGAGCTGAAGCTGGTGGGCGAGCTCCACAACGCCCACGGGGTGCCGATCGCCGGGATCGCCGACCTCCTGAAGGCCTGGGCCGAACGCCGCGGCGTCACCCCGGCGACCCTCGGGCGCAAGGGCGGGATGGCCGACGCCCTCGGCCGGGGCACGCGGAACGAGCTCGTCCGCATGGTCAGGCGGCGCCTGCTCGCGAGACTCGGCCGCAACCTCTCCAGCCTCGCTCCGCTGCTGGCCGGGGCCGTGGCCGGGGCCGAGCTGAACCGCCGGGCCACCCGCAGCCTGGGTGAGGCGGTGGTGCGCGACCTTGCCGCCGTGCGAGTCTCTTCCCCGTGAACGTAGGCATCCTCGGAGGAACCGGCCCCGCCGGCAGCGGTCTCGCTGCCCGCCTGGCCGCTGCTGGTCTCGAAGTCGTCGTCGGCTCCCGGAGCAAGGAACGGGCCGAAGAGACCTGCGCGCTGCTGAAGAAGACGTGGCCCGATCGCGACCTCGCCCTCGAGGCCGGCGACAACATGCGGGCGGCTTCGGCCGAGGTCGTGATCGTGGCCACGCCGTGGGACGCAGCCGCGGCCACCGTGGCCTCGGTCAGCGGCCGTATCACCGGCAAGGTCGTGGTCTCGATGGCCAACGCCCTGGCCAAGGTGGGCAACGAGTTCGAGCCGCTGATCCCGCCCCGTGGATCGGTGGCAGCCCACGTGCAAGCGGCCGCGCCCGGCGCCCTCGTCTCGGCCGCCTTCCACCACCTGCCGGCCAAGGCGCTGGCCGACCTCAACAAGCCCATCGACGCCGACGTCCTCGTGTGCAGCGACCACCGCTACGCCTACGACGCCACCGCCGAGCTCGTCGACCTCATCCCCGACCTGCGCCCGCTCAACGCCGGCTCACTGTCGAACGCCGCGCCCATCGAGTCGATCACCGCCGTGCTCCTCCAACTCAACGTGCGTTACAAGACCCGGGCGGCCATCCGCCTGACCGGCATCAAGCTGCCGTGACCTTGCCCATGCGGCTGTACGACACCGCCCGCCGGCAGGTGGTGCCCTTCGAGCCGGGCGAGACGGTGACGATGTACACGTGCGGCATCACCCCGTACGACGCCGCCCACCTCGGCCACGCCGCGACCTACGTGCTCTACGACGTGTTGCAGCGGCGGTTGCGCGACCGCGGCCACCGCACCCAATGCGTGCGCAACGTCACCGACATCGACGACCCGCTGTTCGAGAAGGCCCGCCAGCTCGGCGTCTTCTACCTCGACCTTGCCGCCGAGGAGATGGCCCGCTTCGACGCCGCCATGTCGTCCCTCGACCTGCTCTCGTGCTGGAGCGAGCCCCGGGCCACCTCCGCCATCCCCGACATCCTCGGGTTCATCGGCATGGTCCTCGACTCGGGCCACGCCTACCAGGCCGGCGGCTCCGTCTACTTCGACGTGAGCAGCTTCGACCGCTTCGGCCAGGTCTCCCACCTCGACCGGGAGACCATGGTCAAGCTGGCGGCCGAGAACGGCGGCAACCCGGACGACCCCAACAAGGGCGACCCCCTCGACTTCGTGCTCTGGCAGCCGTCGGCCGACGACGAGCCCTCGTGGGAGTCGCTCTGGGGCCCGGGCCGCCCGGGCTGGCACATCGAGTGCTCGGCCCTGGCGTTGCGGGAGCTCGGCACCACCATCGACCTGCACGGCGGGGCCACCGACCTCATCTATCCGCACCACGAGTGCGAGGCGGCCCAGTCGGAGGCGGCCACCGGCGAGCCCTTCGTGCGCCACTGGTTGCACGCCCCGTTGGTCTCCTACGACGGGACGAAGATGTCGAAGTCGCTCGGCAACCTCGTGTTCGTGAGCGACCTGTTGAAGGACTGGGAGGGCCCGGCCATCCGGCTGTCCGTGCTGGCCCACCACTACCGCACGCCGTGGGACTGGACCGACGCGCTGATGCCGACCGCCGCCGCCCGGCTCGACGCGTGGCGCTCGTCGGCGTCGGGTGCGTCGTCGCCGGCGGTGCTCGACGAGGTGCGGGTCGCCCTCGACGACGACCTCGACACGCCCTCGGCCCTGGCCGCCATCGACCGCGCCGCTGCCAACGGCCGCCCCGGCGTCCCCGAGGCCGCCGCCCTCCTCGGCGTCGCCCTCTAGTTGCTCGCCCGCATCGCCGTCCTCCTGCTGCTTTTGGGTGCCGTAGCTCACGCCCCAGCGTCAGATCCGGCACCCAAAAGCGTGCAGGGGGTGTTGGATGCACGGGTGGCGGCGCTGAAAGCCGGCGATCGGAACGGGTGGCTGGCGACGGTGGACCCGAAGGCGGGGGACGGGTTCCGCGTCGCGCAGGCCCACATCTTCGACGGGTTGCGGTCGTTGCCGGTCGAGTCGTACGGCCTCGAGGCCAGGACCGACGACAGCGGCGACCTCGGGGCCGGGCTCGACAAGAAGTACGGCGCCCCGGTGCAGCTCCCCGAGACCCGCCAGCGACTGCGCTTCAAGGGCTACGACGACCGCGACGACGTCCAGAGCCTCTGGCTTACGTTCGTGCAACGGGACGGCAACTGGTACGTGGCCGGCGACGACGACCTCGCCGACCTCGGCCTCGACACCGCCAGGGGCCCGTGGGACTTCGGCCCGGTACAAGCCATCGAGGGCGACCACTTCCTCACCCTGTTCCACCCGGCGCAGAGCGAGCGGGCCAACGCCCTGTCGGCCATGGCCGAGGAGGCCATCGCCACCCAGGCCAAGCGCTGGGACCAACCGTGGTCGGGCCGCATCCCGCTGATCGTCCCGGCCGACACCAAGGAGCTCGAGCAGCTCCTCCAGTCGACCATCGACCTCGACAAGTTCGTGGCCTTCGTCAACTACAGCTCGATCCGCGACACCGGTTGGGAGTCGACCGCGCCCCGGGTCTACGTCCAGGACGCCAACCTCTCCCGCTACGACCGGGCCTTCCAGGTCGAGACCCTCGTCCACGAGCTGACCCACGCTTCCGGGGCGCCGCTGGCCGGGCCGTTCATCCCGGCGTGGGTCCACGAGGGCGTGGCCGATTGGGTCGCGACCGGACGCAGCACCAAGGAGCGCCACCCCAAGGGGAGCGATCGGGTGCTGCCCCGCGACTACGAGTTCTCCACCGGTTCGCAGAAGGCGATCGTCCAGGCCTACGCCGAGAGCCGGTCGGCCATGTCGTACCTGTCGGCCAAGCGCGGCCTGGGCGCGCCGAGCGCCCTGTTCCGCACCCTGGGCGAGGCCAAGGTGGCGCCGGGCAACGTCGACTACCGGGTCGACGCCGCCATGCGCACGGTCGCCGGCCCCGGCTTCGGCCTGGCCGAACTCGAACGAGGTTTCTGACACCGGCCACTAACCTCGGAGGCCATGTCCGACGTGATCTCCATCCGCTTGCCTGACGGTTCCTCCAAGGAACTGGCGGCCGGCGCGACTACCGGGGATCTGGCGGCGGCCATCGGCCCAGGCCTGGCCAAGGCGGCTATCGCCGGCAAGGTCGACGGCGTCGAGGTCGACCTCACCACACCCCTGGCCGACGGCGCCGAGGTGGCCGTCATCACCGCCAACACGCCCGAGGGCCGCCACATCCTGCGCCACTCGACGGCCCACGTCATGGCCCAGGCCGTGACCCAGCTCTGGCCCGGGGCCAAGTTCGCCATCGGCCCGCCGATCGAGGACGGCTTCTACTACGACTTCGAACTGCCCGGCGGGGCCACGTTCTCGGAGGACGACCTCGAGCGCATCGAGGCCCGGATGCGGGAGATCGTGGCCGCCGACCAACGCTTCGAGCGGGAGGAGCACTCCCTCGACGAGGGCCTGCAACTGTTCGCCGACCAGCCCTACAAGCGGGAGATCATCGAGGGCGTCGATGCCACCGAGGGCGCGGCCGGGGGAGTCGTCAGCGCCTATCGCAACTCGCCCGAGTTCGTCGACCTGTGCCGCGGCCCCCACGTGCCGTCGACCAAGCGCCTCGGCGCCTTCAAGCTGACGAAAGTGGCCGCCGCGTACTGGCGGGGCGACGAGAAACGCCAGCAACTCCAGCGCATCTACGGCACCGCGTGGGAGGACGACAAGGCCCTCAAGGCCCACCTCACCATGCTGGAGGAGGCCGAGAAGCGCGACCACCGCAAGCTCGGCGCCGAGCTCGACCTGTTCTCGTTCCCGCCCGAGATCGGCAGCGGCCTGGCCGTCTTCCACCCCAAGGGCGGCACCATCCGCCGGCTCATGGAGGACTACTCCCGCCGCCGCCACGAGGCCGCCGACTACCAGTTCGTCAACACGCCCCACATCGCCAAGGCCGACCTGTTCAACCGCTCCGGCCACCTCGGCTTCTACCGCGATGCCATGTACCCGCCCATGGAGCTCGAGAACGCCGAGTATTGGCTCAAGCCGATGAACTGCCCGTTCCACTGCCTCATCTTCGAGAGCCGGGGCCGTTCGTACCGCGAGCTGCCCATGCGGTTGTTCGAGTTCGGCTCGGTGTACCGCTACGAGAAGAGTGGCGTGGTCCACGGGCTCACACGGGTGCGGGGCATGACCCAGGACGACGCCCATATCTTCTGCACCCGCGACCAGATGGTCGACGAGCTGCAGTCGCTGCTCACGTTCGTGCTCGGCCTGCTGGCCGACTACGGGCTGTCGGACTTCTACCTGGAGCTGTCGACCAAGCCGGCCGAGAAGGTGATCGGGACCGACGAGGAATGGGCCGAGGCCACCCAGGCGCTCCGCGACGCGGCCGAGCCGATGGGCCTCGAGCTCGTCATGGACGAGGGCGGCGGCGCGTTCTACGGGCCCAAGATCTCGGTGCAGGCCCGCGACGCCATCGGCCGGACCTGGCAGATGTCGACGATCCAGCTCGACTTCCAAGGGCCGCAGCGCTTCGAGCTCGAGTACACCTCCACCGACGGTTCGAAGCAGCGGCCGATCATGATCCACCGTGCATTGTTCGGTTCGGTCGAACGCTTCTTCGGCGTCCTCACCGAGCACTACGCCGGTGCGTTCCCGGCGTGGCTGGCGCCCGTCCAGGCCCGGGTGCTGGGCGTCCGCAACGACCACGACGAGCACGCGGCCAAGGTCGTGCGGGCCTTGGCCGACGAGGGCTTCCGTGTCGACACCATCGAGGCCGACGAGCCGTTGGGCGCCCGCATCCGCCGGGCCAAGCTCGAGAAGATCCCCTACGTGCTGGTGGTCGGCGACGACGACGTGGCCGCCGGCACCGTCGGCGTCAACGTGCGCGGCAGCGACCGGCCCGAGCGGGGCGTGGCCCTGACCGACTTCGTGGCCCGGTTGCGCGACGAAGCCATGCCACCCGACCGCCGGGTCTCCTAGCGTTCGTGGACGGGCTCGAACGGCTCTGGGCCGGTTGGCGCAGCGAGTACGTCGGGGGCGCGGGCGCGGCCGGCCCCGGCGACGACGGCTGCGTCTTCTGCCGCATCTTGTCGAGCGGCTTGCCCGACTCCGAGACGAAGGTGGTTTGGCGCTCGCCGTCAGGTTCGGTGGCGGTGATGCTGAACGCCTACCCCTACACCAGCGGCCACCTGATGGTGTTGCCGCTCGGCCACGTGGGTGAGCTCGAGGACCTGGGCGACGATGCCGCCGCGCTGTGGGACGCGGTGCGCGCCGCGGTGGTGGCGTTGAAGGTGGCCTACTCGCCCGACGGCCTCAACGTCGGCGCCAACATCGGCCGGGCCGCGGGCGCGGGCGTGCCCGGCCACTTCCACGTCCACGTGCTCCCACGATGGGGCGGCGACACCAACTTCATGACGACGGTGGCCGAGGCCCGGGTGCTGCCCGAGAGCCTCGACGCCTCGTGGTCGAAGGTCCGGGCGGCGTGGCCCGGCTGACTAGCTGATCGACACCTTCCACACGCCCCGGTCGGAGTTGTAGAAGTCGGGCTTGTAGATGACGAAGAACTCGCCCTTGGTCGCGCCCACCTTCCACGCAACCTTGCCGCTGACCTTGCCGCCCTGCACCAGGTCGCCGCTGCCGAGTTGCTGCGGGTCGCTGAGATAGGTGGGGTCGATCACCTGGCCGTCGGGCGTCTGGAGTCGCCAGTCGAAGATGTTGTAGGGCTGCGACTTGGCGTCGCGGTTGGCGATGGTGACGTCGGCCACGACGTAGCCCTCCTTCTCGAACTCGCTGACCTGGTCGACGAAGCCGGCGTGGTCGACGCTGGTGGTGTAGCCCGACAGCTCGACCGGCTGGCCCAGCTCGGCGAGCTTGTCGCTCTTCTGGGTGTCGGGCCGGCTGGGGTCGACGGTGATGGGCGCGCCCATCTCGTCGCCGAGCTGGCTGAGCTTGTCGGTCGTCGCGTGGCCCAGGAAGGTGACGGCGACGATGGCGACGACGGCGATCAGGGCGAAGATGACGAAGGCGCCGATGGCGGCGAAGAGGCAGCCCTTGCCCAGTCCTTTCGACGCCGGCGGCGGCGGTGTGCCCGGCACCTGGCCTTGGGGCTGGGGCTGGGCCTGGGGCGGGTACCAGTTGCCGTCCGAGGCTTTCCACCATCCGGGGCCGGGCGGTTGATCGCTCATCGCAGGGTTATAGCCCGCCGGCGGTGGTGAGGGTGAGGTGGACGAAGCCGTCCTCCCACATCCAGTCGCGATCGAAGTGGCGGTTGCCGTCGACCATGAGGTCGTAGAGCCACCACAGGCCGTAAAGGCCGCAGCTCGCCAAGAGGGCGACGATGCGCCCGGCGTACTGGTGGGGCGACTTCGGGATGGCGGGCGGGAGCGGGGTGAGGTCGTAGCCGAGGAGGGTGTAGACGGCGACCAGTTGGCCCTCGACCACGGCCTCGGCGGCGCTGTGCTTGACCAGGTCGGCGTCGAGCAGCCAGTAGAGGATGACCTGGCCGACGGTGCTGGCGAGGATGACGATCACGATCCAGGCGACGGGGTCGCGGAAGTCGGTGGTCATCCGGCGCAGGACTTCGAGGTGGCCGGCGATGCTGACGAAGCGGGGGTTGAGCTCCTCGGCCCGGCCGGCCTCGACCGCGCGTTGCCATGCGATGGCGTTGGCGGCGTCGAGGAACTCGAGGCGGCGGACGTTGTGGTCGCGCATCCGCCGCACCAGTTGGTACTGGACGTAGAACCCGTAGACGCCGCACGTGAGCATCGTCCAGCCGAACGCGGTCCAGAAGTCGAACCTGTAGTCGGTCTCGGGCCGGCGCTGCCACGCCCACCTGAGTCGATCCGCCGGGGTGACCATGCCGCTTTGTAGCAGACCGGCCCGGCGGCCCATCATGATCGGGCCATGACCACCGAGGACGCCCACCGCGACGAGCTGCCGGCCGACCTCGACGCGTCCAGCTATGTCGGGCCCTACGCCTTTCCCGACAACAAGCGCCGGCGGATACCCGGCCTGCTCTACCTGGCCGGCGGCCTGTTGCTCCTCGGGGCCTGGCTGGCGAGTGGCGACGCCGTGCTCGTCAACCGGGGCTTCGCCGCCGGGGGCGTCGCCCTCGTCGTCATCGGCCTCTACCACCTGGCCGCCGGCTACCCCCTGAAGGTCGACCAGACCGACGCCCTGGCCGCCGCCGGCCGCGAGGTCGGCTTCGCCGTCGGCCACGCCTCGGCCCAGCTCGGCTGGCGCGGCCTGCGCAGCCGGCCCACGTGGCGCATACTCCTCTACTCGGCCGAAGACCCGCCGGCTTCGAGGGGCCTGGTGTTGGTCGACGGTGTCGACGGCGCCGTCGTCGACCACTTCGTCGAGGACAACCCCGAGGACTGGTCGAAGGTGACCTAGCCGGCGGTCGAAGCCTTGGCCACCTTGTCGTAGAGGTGGCTCGGCAGCACGTCGTAGTGGTCGTGGCGCACGGTGAAGCGACCACGCCCGCCGGTCATGGAGCGGAGGTCGATGGCGTAACGGGTGATCTCCGACGTCGGAACCATGGCGATGACGATCTGCTCGCCGTCGTTGCCGGTCTCGGTGCCCTGGACCCGGCCCCGGCGGGCGTTGAGGTCGCCCATGACGTCGCCCTGGTAAGCCGCGGGCACCGTGACCTCGACCAACGAGATGGGTTCGAGGATGACGGGGTTGGCCTTGGCCATCGCCTCTTGGAAGCCCAGCGATCCGGCCATCTTGAACGACATCTCCGAAGAGTCGACCGAGTGGTACTTGCCGTCCACGAGCAGCACCCGGACGTCGACCACCGGGTGGCCGAAGTGGCCGCCCCGGCCCATCTGCTCGGCGATGCCCTTCTCGACCGCGGGGATGAACTGGCGGGGGATGGCGCCGCCGACGATCTGGTCGACGAACTCGAAGCCCGCGCCCCGCTCGACGGGCTCGATCTTGATGCTGGCCACGCCGTACTGCCCGTGCCCGCCGGCCTGCTTCTTGTACTTGCCCTCGGCCTCGGCCGCAGAGGTGATCGTCTCCCGGTACGGCACCCTCACCTCTTCGGTGAGCACCTCGACGCCGAACTTGCGTTGCAGGCGCTCGACGGCGATGGCCAGGTGGGTCTCGCCCATCCCCGAGAGCAACGTCTGGTGGGTCTCGTCGTCACGGCGCACGAACAGCGAAGGGTCTTCGTCCTGCAACCGGTGCAGCGACGTCATCAGCTTGTCCTCGTCGCCCTTCGACTTGGGCGCGATGGCCAACGTCAACGCCGGCGTGACCGCGTCCCGCGCCGCGATCGTCACCGGCGTGCCCTTGGGCGCGAGGGTGTCGCCGGTGACGGTGTCGGCCAGCTTGGCCACCGCCGCGATGTCGCCCGCGGGCACCTCCGTCAACGGCTCCTGCTCCTTGCCCCGCAGGGTGAAGAGGGTGTGCAGGCGTTCGTCGGCGTGGGTGCGGGCGTTGGTCAGCACGGTGTCCGGCTTGATCGTCCCCGACAGCACCTTGAACAACGAGACCTTGCCCACGTGGCGGTCGACGAGCGTCTTCCACACGTACACGAGGGGCGCGCCGTTGGGATCGCACGGCACCTCGTGCAGATCGCCGGCGGCCTCGGCCATCGCCGGCGGGCGGTCGACCGGCGACGGGCCGATCTCGCAGATGAACTTGGCGAGCTGGTCGACGCCGACGTCCTTCAGCGCCGAGCCGCAGATGACCGGGAACACCGTGCCCGCGAGCACGCCCTTGGCCAGCGTGTCCTCCAGCTCCTTGGCCGAAGGGACGTCGCCCTCGAGGTAGCGCTCCATCAACGAGTCGTCGGCCTCGACGATGCCTTCCACCAACGAGTCGTGGACCTCGTGCTCGTGTTCGGCCAGCGCATCGGGGATGGGCTCGTCGTGGTGGTGCCCCTGCTCGTCGTCGTAGACGATGGCGGTGTCGGTCAACAGGTCGGCCACGCCGTGGAACTCGGCCTCCTCGCCGATGGGCAGCTCGAGGGGCGCGACCCCCCGGCCGAACAGGTCTTGGAGCTGGGCCAGGACCCGTGCGAAGTCGGCCCGCTCGCGGTCTTCCTTGTTGACGAAGATCATGCGGGGCAGCCCCAGCCGCTCGGCCACCTTCCACGTGATCTCGGTCTGGACCTCGACGCCCTCGACCGCGCTCACTACGAACACGGCCAGGTCGGCCACCGACAAGGCGGCCTCGACCTCGGGCAGGAAGTCGGCGTATCCGGGGCAATCGAGGAGGTTGACCTTGTGGCCCTCGTACTCGAACGCCGCCAGGCTGGTGGCCACCGAGATGCGGCGTTTCACCTCCTCGGGGTCGAAGTCGCACACGGTGGTGCCGTCCTCGACTCGGCCTTGGCGGTTGGTCGCCCCCGAGGTGAACAGCAGCGCCTCGGCCAGGGTCGTTTTCCCGGCCCCGCCGTGCCCCACCAGGGCGACGTTGCGGATCTTGGCCGAGGGAAAGGTGTTCACATGGCCGAGCCTATCGAGGAGGTGCGGTAGCTTGAAGGGCGTGTTTGACGGACGCTGGCGCACGACGGTAGAGCAGGGCGTCAAGCCCGTTGGGGCCGCTTTGCGCCGTACGGGCGTGAGTGCCGACCACCTGACCGGGCTCGGCCTGGTGATGGCCGGGGCCACCGCCGTGACCATCGGCTCGGGCCGCCTGTTCCTCGGTCTCGTGCTCCTGGCCCTCGCCGCGGTGCCCGACCTCCTCGACGGCGCCGTGGCCAAGGCATCGGGCACGGCCTCGCCCCGGGGGGCGTTCTTCGACTCGGTCGCCGACCGGGTCACCGACTCGCTCATCCTCGGCGGCATCGCCTGGCACCTCGCGCTTTCCAAGGGCGGGCTGGCCCCGATGCTGCCCTTCGCCGTGCTCGGCGCCTCCACCCTCATCTCCTACGAGCGGGCCAAGGCCGAGTCGCTCGGGTACTCGGCCAAGGGCGGGTTGATGGAGCGGGCCGAGCGCATCATCGCCCTCGGCGTCGGCCTCGCCTTCCCGGTGCTGCTCGTGCCCGTGCTGTGGTTCATGCTCGGGGCCACGCTGCTGACCGCGGTGCAGCGGTTCCTCAAGGTGTGGGTCCAAGCTTCGGCCCCCAAGCCCGAGCGCCCGGTCATGGCCGAGCGTTGGCGGGCGTGGCGGGAGGCGTCGTCGGTCACCGACTGGCGGGGCTCGGCCGCACGGCGTTCGTCGTCGGGCCGCGAGCGCCGCCGCCGCACCCCCCGTGCCTGGCGCCGCGACGTCGGCAGCAACCGCCCCTAGCCTGCGGGCGTGAACTGGGCGTACGCCGGCTATCGAGCGGGCGCGATGGTGGCCAACGCGCTGCCAGGACCGGTGGCCACCGGGTTGGCCAAGGGCCTGAGCGTGCCCCTCGCCGTCGGGCTGCGGGGCCGGCGCCGGATGATCGGCCGCCACCTGCAACGGGTCTACGGCGGCCAGCTCTCGACCGTCGCCCTCGACCGCAAGGTCCAGCAGGCCTTCGACTCCTACGCCCGTTACTGGATGGAGTCGTTCCGCCTCTCGACCACCGACCGGGCCAGGCTCGAGGCGGGCATGTCGTGGGAGGGCGTCGGCTTCGTGGAGGACGGCCTCACCGCCGGCAAGGGCGTGATCATGGCCCTGCCCCACCTCGGCGGTTGGGACTTCGGCGGCGCGTGGTTCGCCTCGGCCGGCTACCCGGCGACGGTCGTGGTCGAAGCCCTCGACCCGCCGGAGCTGTTCGAATGGTTCGCCGCCTTCCGCCGTTCGATGGGCCTCACCGTCGTGCCCCACGGACCCGATTCGGGCGGGGCCGTGCTCCGGGCGTTGAAGGCCAACGAGCTCGTCGGCCTGCTGTGCGATCGCGACATCGCCCGCACCGGCGTCGACGTCGAGTTCTTCGGTGAGCGCACCACCCTGCCCGCGGGCCCGGCCACGCTGGCCATCCGCACGGGCGCGCCCCTCCTCCCGACCGCCGTCTACTTCGAGGGCCGCGGCCACCACGGCGTCGTCCGCCCCCCCATCCCGATCGAGCGCCGCGGCGGCGGCCTGCGGGAGGACGTGGCCCGCATCACCCAGGCCCTGGCCCACGAGCTGGAAGCCCTCATCCGCCGGGCCCCCGAGCAATGGCACCTCATGCAGCCCAACTGGCCGAGCGAC
>JAXDPV010000098.1:0-6176 GCA_034668185.1 Actinomycetota bacterium | reverse complement strand
CACCGCGGCCGCGGCCGCCTGCTCGACCTGGGGCCGCAACAGGTCGACGTCGGGAAGGAAGGCCCGCAGTTGCTCGACCTGGTCGCGGGCGGCCTTGGCGTCCTTGCGGGCGGAGTCGCGGGCCGAGTCGAGGGGCGTGATGCCGAGCAGGTTCAGCACCAGGTCGCGGCGCTCGGCCGCCCGCATGGTGCTGAAGGCGGCCACCTGCTTCTGCTCGGCGAACACCGACGCCCGGAAGGCGGCGTCGGTCATGCCGAGCACCGAGTGGATGTACCGGGCGACGTCCCGCACGCCCGAGGCGACCTGGGCCCGGTCGACCTGGGCCTCGACCTTCACCGTCGAGTTGATGCCGGTGATCGTCCGGCGCACCAGGTAGAGGTGGCCTTCGTGCTCGAACTCCACCTCGGTGATGCAGTCGGCGCTGACGCCGGTCGTGCGCACGTCCTCGTTGCGGGTGCGCGTCCGGCCCCACAACGTCCACAGGATCGACTCGATCAACACCGATTTCCCGGCGCCGTTGGGACCGTAGACGCCGACAAGACCCGTCGGTATGGGGAGGTCGAGCTCGTCCTGGTACACCCGGTAGTTGCGGAGGTACAGCCGCGTGATGCGCATACGATCGAGCCGGCCTAGTCGGCGACCTCGACCGCCCGGGCCAGGTAATCCTTGCCCAGGTCGCGGATGCGATGGCGGTCGAAGCCGGTCAGGTCCTGCCCCTCGATGTACCGCTCCCACCGGGCCGGGATGTCGTCGAGCTCGGGGAGGTCGCCGACCTTCATCTCGACGTTGTCGAACTTGGGTTCGAGCTTGAGGTGGAGCGCGCCCGCGCCCACCCAGGCGGCCCGCACCGCGTCGGTGTCGAGCAGCCGGTAGGCCTCGGGGTCGACGCCGTCGAGGTACAGGCGGGCGATGGCGCCGTCCGGCGTCGACGCCGCCCTGGCCAACACCAGGTCGGAGAGCTCGGTCGGCGACAGGCCCATCGCCATGATCGACTCCAGGGTCACCAGCCTCCGTTGGCCCGACAGCGGTAGGTGGCGGCACACGCCGGTGTCGGTATCGAGGACGACGATGCCCTTGGCCACCTCGGGGTCGTCGGCGAAGGTGAAGGAGTCGGTGGAACCGGCGTACCAGATGCCGTCGCGCACCGTGGTGTGTACGTGGTAGTGGCCCAGCAGGACGAAGTCGGACTGCAGCACGCCCTCGTCGATCTCGATCTCGTTGATGTCGGCGTAGGCCGGTTGCAGGCGGGTGATGCGGGGGTGGGTCAGCAAAAGATTGGCCTTGTCGCCCGACCGCCCGGCCGCCGCCACCGACAACGCGTCGAGCGTGGCCTCGACCGTCAGCATCTGGGGCACGGCGTGGATCACCAGGCCGGGCAGGTCGAAGCGCTCGTACGAAAGCCGGTGGGCGAAGTGGAACTCGGCGAAGGTGTCGGCCAACGCCGAGTACGGCGACCCCGTGCCCGGCAGCCGGGGGGTGTCGTGGTTGCCGGTGATGACCGCCACCTGCACGCCGTGCTCGCGCAAGCGGGTGAGCGCCCGCTGGGCCACGCGGAACGAGCGGTACGTCGGCCGGGGATGGTCGAAGACGTCGCCCAACCACACGACCACGTCCGGCGACTGGGCCAGGGCCAGGTCGACGGCGGCGGTGAACGACTCCTCGAAGTCGCGCTCGCGCTGGTTGACCCCGGCCTCGTCGACCACGTTCAGGTACGACCGACCCAGGTGGGCGTCGCCGATGGCGGCAACCCGCATCAGTCGACCAAGGCGGCCACGTTGGGCGCGGCCACGGGGCGGGCGGCGGGGGGCGGTGAAGCGGCGCGGCAGACGTCGGCCCACAGGTGGATCTTGGCCGGCATGGCGAACGGGGCCGCCAGGTTGGCGATGAGGCACTCGCCCGGCATCAACGTCTGGATCTCGGGCCCCAACGCCGAGATGTCCTGCTTCGACGAACCCCGGAGGATGTTGCGATCCTTCTCGTCGGCCAGGCCGAGGATGAAGAAGGTGTTGAACTGGCTCAACAACTCGTCGTCGAGCAGCTTGGGCTGCTGGGTGATCGCGCACAGCCCGACCTTGAACTTGCGCCCCTCGCGGGCGACCCGGGGGAACACGTTCGACTCGCGATCGCGGTTGGACGAAAGCACCCGCTGGGCCTCTTCCAACACCACCGCCACCACCGGCATCCGTTCGTGGCGAGCAGGGTCGTCGAGGTATGCGCCCGACCACTCGTCCATCACCCGCCGGGCCAGGAAGGAGGCGACCAGCACCTCCTCGGTCGAGCCGAGCCCGCTGACGTCGACCAACACGACCTTGCCCTCGACCAGGTCGCGCACGATGGCCGCGCCCACCGACAGGTTGGCGTCGGAGGACACGCACTCGAGGTCGACGATCCGCCGGGCCCGGCGGTGTACGACCTGCAAGGTGTTGAGCGCGACCCGCCCGTTGAGGTCGATCTCACGAAACGGCGCCAAGTCGTCGAGCTGCGAGAACGGGAGCAGCCACGCCAACCCGGCGCCGGCCGAAGAACCGTAGAAGCGCTCGAGCTCGAAGAGCGCTTCCTCCTGCGGGCGGGTCCATTCGTAGGCCGTGCGCAGGTCGTCGACCGACAGCTCGGCGAGCGACACCCGCAGCGTCGACGTGTTCGGCAACCGGCGGGCGGCGTACGTCCGCAACCGATCAGAGGACCACGGGTGCTGGGCCAACGACGTGCGGTACTCGCCGTGGGGGTCGACGACGAGCAACCCGTACCGGCCCTGGGCCTCCATCACCCCGCCGCTCAGCACCTGCATGAGGTTCGACTTGCCCATGCCGGTGGTGGCGAAGATGCCGACGTGAGTGGCCAGCGAAGCACCGGGGATGCCGACCACGAAGTCGACCTCGGACTCGCCGCTGCGCAACCGCCCGACCGGCAGGTCGCCCATGCGGCCCCGCAAGAACTCGAAGTCGGCGGTCTCGGGCGCGACCACCCGGGAGAACTGGGTGGGCAGGCTCTTGGGCTTGCGGAAGTCGAGCCCGTCGGGCGTCACGTACCCGAGGCAACGGCACGCCGCCACCCGGTACGTCCGCCGCGCCGACTCGTACAACGGGTGGGCACCGGCCTCGCCCCGAGCATCGTCGGACAGCATCGTGCCCGCCACCCGCTCGGCCCACCCCGGCTCGCGGTGCTCGGTGCCGTAGGTGACGTCGACGATGCGGAACAGGTAGCGCCGCCCGGTGGCGTCGTCGACGCCGACGAGCAGCTCGCCGAGGAAGAGGTCTTCGTCGGGCGCAGCCCGGAACTCGCCCTCCAACACGTTCTTGCCGAACAACCGGCCCTTGGGTGACGACGAGATGGTCATGCGCGCTCCATCAGCGAGTGGCGATCGGCAAAGGCCCGCTCTCGGACCTCGGGGGGCACGCCGGCCCGGTCGAAGTGGTCGTCGAGTTGCATACGTACCTCCTGGCGCAACCACCCGGGGCAGGCGGCGAGCCGGTCGGCAACGGTCAACGGATAGGGATAGCCGGGGAAGGCGGCGTCGTCGCACAACGTCGACAGCGCGCCCAACACCTCCGGCGCGTCGGCCGACGCCGGCAGGTCGACGCGGAAGGCGAAGCGGGCATCAGGATCGAGGCGGGCGGCCACCACCTGCAGCCCCTCACCGCCCCCGCCCTGGGGCCGGGTCCTGGCCAGCGGCGCCCACCACAACCCACGGTCACCGAACAACGACGACGCCTCCACCTCCAACTGCCCGAGTAGGGGAGCCCCGCCCCGCGACAACGACGAGTGCTTGGTGACCCCGGCCAGCACCACGCCCCGCTCGGCGGCCAGCGACAACAACCCGGTGAGCAACGAGGCCGGTATCCGCCAGTCGGGCTGGAGGTCGCCGTCGACCAACACCAGCGCGCCGGGCAAGGCCTCGGCCACGCACCGCTCGACCGCCTCCCACTCCCACCGGTCGCGCAACAAGTTGGCGTCGACCGCGCAATCCGCAGCCAGGCCCGGCAACTCCAAGGCCGCCCGGGCGACCGAGCCCTCGCCGAGCCCGAGCACGGCGGCCCGCAGCGGGCCTTCCTCCTCCGACACGCACTGCCCGCCCTGGAACCGCACCCGCGCCGCCCGTGTGACCATGAGTTGCAGGCAGCGGGCATCGGCCACCAGCGCCTGGCCGCCGTCGACGGCCCACACGTCGACCGGCGCCACCGCCTGACGCTCCAGCGGCCGCAGCCCGATGAGGGCCTCGAACTCGAGGTCGCTCCGGCCCGATGGGTCGGCCGGCGCCAGAGAGCCCGACGCCCCGGTCAACAGCGCCGCCAGCCGGGTGGCGGCCGTCTCCAGGGTCGTGCTCATGGCCCCATGTTCCCAGGGGGGTGAGACAACTACAACGATGTGATTCCCAGGGACCGGCAACCGAACGGCGAAAGAACAAACGGCGTGGCTACGGCGACCGGGGAACCCGCAGCTCAGGAGGGCGCCAGCGCGCCCGGGAACCGGCGGCGGCGCGCCGCCAAGGCGCTGAGCCCGAGGAGGTTGTGGGCCTCGCCGAGGATCCTGCTGATCCGCCAGCTCCCGAGGGCGAGCAGGCCGCTCACCGCCCTGGCGGCAGTCAGCCTGGCCATCGGGGCCGCCCTGCCCACGGCCCAGATGCTCGTGGCCGGCACCCTCGTCGGCCGGGTCCCGGCGGCGCTGAAGGCCGGCGGCCTCGACACCCCGGCCGGCCGGAGCCTGCTCCACGCCCTGGCCGCGGTCGCCGGCCTCTACCTCTTCCAGTTCGCCGCCGTCCCCCTCCTGAACCTGGGCACCCAGGCGCTCGGCCGCCGGGTCGACCGCGACCTCTCCCAGCGGGTGATGGCCTCGGTCCTGGCGCCCACCGGCATCGGCCACCTCGAGGACCCGACGACCCTCGACGACGTCAACAAGGCCGAGGGCCTGGTCACCGGTCGCACCCCCGGCGGCGCGGTGACGGCGATGATCGCGGTCTGGGCCCAGCGGCTGGCGGCCATCGGCGGGGCCATCGTCCTCACCCGGTTCTCGCCGCTGGTGGCGGTGACCGTCGTCGGCGCCGCCCTGTTCGAGCGCCGGTTCTGGCGCCGCCGCTACGAGCAGGTGACGGCGTCCCTCTTCAACCGGGGCGACCTCCACCGGCGCACGTCTTATCTCCGCGACACCACCCTCACGCCGATCGCGGCCAAGGAGGTGCGGGTCTTCGGTGCCCAGGCCTGGCTCCAGCGCCGCTTCCACTCGGCGTGGGTCGAGGTCATGGCCCCGGTGTGGCAGGACATGAAGGGCCGCCCGCGCGACCAGTTCACCTACGCCGTGCTGCCGACGGCCATCACCCTGGGCTCGCTCTACTGGATCGGTTCGTCGGCCATCGAGGGACGCATCGGACTGGCCGCGGCCGTCGTCTACGCCCAGGCCGTCTTCACCGCCAACGCGCTGGCCAACGCCGGCGACCAGGACGAGACCATCGCCGCCGGCGTGGCCGCGCTGCCCGTCGCCCTCGACCTCGAGCGCCGCCTGCAACCCGACGCCGTCGGGGGCATCGACCCCGTGGCCATGCCCAAGGCCTCGATCAGGTTCGAAGGCGTCCACTTCACCTATCCCGGCCGGGAGAACGACATTTACGCCGGGCTCGACCTCGACATACCGGCGGGCCGCTCGCTGGCGGTCGTCGGCGACAACGGTGCCGGCAAGACCACGCTGGTCAAGCTCCTCGCCCGCCTCTACGAACCCACCGCCGGACGCATCACCGTCGACGGCGTCGACCTCCGCCAACTCGACCCGGCCAAGTGGCAGACCCGTATCGCCGCCATCTTCCAGGACTTCCGGAAGTACCACCTGCCGGCCCGCGACAACGTGGCCTTCGGCGCGCCCCACATCGCCGGCGACGCCGCCGCCCTCGAACGGGCCGCCCGGCGCACCGGCGCCGACACCATCGTCGACGGGCTGGCCGACGGATGGGACACGCCCCTCGACCGCCAGCTCACCGGGGGCACCGACCTGTCCGGCGGCCAATGGCAACGGATCGCGTTGGCCAGGGCGATGTTCGCCGTCGAAGGCGGCGCCGGCGTGCTCGTGCTCGACGAGCCCACGGCCAGCCTCGACGTCCGCACCGAAGCCGAGATCTACGACCGCTTCCTCGAACTGACCACCGGCCTCACCACCATCGTGATCTCCCACCGGTTCTCGACCGTTCGCCG
>JAXDPV010000097.1:0-38347 GCA_034668185.1 Actinomycetota bacterium | reverse complement strand
GATGGCCGCCGACCGGCTGCGCGACGTCGAGATCCCGACGCCCGAAGCCCAGTTGGCCAAGCACCCCCACGAGTTGTCGGGCGGGATGCGCCAGCGGGCCATGATCGCCATGGGCCTCATGACCGAGCCGGTGCTGCTGATCGCCGACGAGCCCACGACCGCCCTCGACGTCACCGTCCAGTCGCAGATCATGGACGTGCTCCACCGCATCACCGCCGAGCACTCGGCCGCGGTGATCCTGGTCTCCCACAACCTCGGCCTCATCAGCCAGAACTGCGACCGGGTGCTGGTGATGTACGCCGGCCGGGTCGTCGAGGAGCTGCCGGCGGCGGACCTCCACACCCGTGCGCGCCATCCGTATACCCGGGCGCTGCTGGCCGCCGTCCCCGACATGGTGAGGCCACGCGACCAGGAGCTGGCCTACATCCCCGGCCAGGCGCCCGACCCGGGCAACCTCCCGCCGGGGTGCCCGTTCCATGCCAGGTGCGCGCTGGCGACCGAGCGCTGCCGGTCGCAGCGCCCGCCCCTCGAGCTCCAGGCCGACGGCAGCAGCGTCGCCTGTTGGGTCACGGCCGAGGTCCTCGTATGAAGCTCGACCTTCAGGGCCTCGCCGTCGAGTACGGGTCGGGGGCGACGGCGTTGACCGCGGTCGACGGCGTCGATGCCTTCGTCCCCCAAGGCGGCACCCTCGGCCTCGTCGGCGAGTCGGGTTGCGGCAAGTCGAGTCTGGCCCGTGCGGTGGTCGGGCTGGCCGAGGTGCGCCGCGGCCGCATCCTGCTCGACGGCGTCGACTACACGTCCCGGCGGAAGCGCAACGCCCCCGAGTTCCGCCGGCGGGTGCAGATGGTCTTCCAGGACCCGTACTCCTCGCTGAACCCACGCATGACGGTGGAGGAGACGGTGAGCGAGGTGCTGCCCCGGGCCCAGCGGGGGCGGGCGGTGCGGCACAAGGAGGTGGCGCGCCTCGTCGACCTCGTGGGCCTGCCGACGAGCGCGCTCCAGCGCTACCCCCACCAGTTCTCCGGTGGCCAACGCCAGCGCATCGCCATCGCCAGGGCCCTGGCGGTGCAACCCGAGGTGGTGATCCACGACGAGGTGACGTCCGCCCTCGACGTGTCGGTCCAGGCGACGATCCTCAACCTGCTCAAGGAGCTGCAGCGCGAGCTCGGCCTCTCGTACCTGTTCATCTCCCACGACCTCTCGACCGTGCGGTACATGAGCGACCGGGTGGCGGTCATGTACCTCGGCCGCATCGTCGAGAGCGCCAGCACCGAGGTGCTCTTCGACCAACCCCGTCACCCGTACACCAAGGCGCTCATCGCCAGCATCCCGCAGGTCGGCGTGGGCCGGCGGCCGGCGGCGCTGAAGGGCGAGCTGCCCGACCCGCGCCATCCACCGCAGGGCTGCCGGTTCCACACGCGGTGCCCGATCGGGCCCAACGTCCACCCCGAGCGGGCGGTCTGCATCGACGTCGACCCCGCCCTCGGCGAGACCGACCCCGTCCACTACGCCGCTTGCCACTTCGCCGCCGAGTCCGTCGAGCAAGGACTGTGATGGAGATCATCGACGCCCAGATCCACGACCCCCACACGGTGGCCCCCATCGACGACCGTTACGGCGACGACGTTCGCCTCCTCGTCGAGTGCGAGATGGCGCGGGAGGCGCTCGACTGCGTCGGCGTCGACGTCGCCCTCGTCAATGCGCACCAGGCTTTCCTCGATTTCGCGGTGTCGCGTTACCCGGACCGGTTCGCCGGTTGCGCCCGGTGGAGCCTCGACACGCCCGACGTGGAGGAGTTCGTGGCCACGTACCGCGACCGGCCGGGGATGCTGGCCGTCCGCACCGGCATCTCCCATTGGGCGACCGGTCAGGTGTCGGACGAGTTCAAGGCCGGGCGGCTCGAACCGTTGTTGGTGGCCGCCGAGAAGCACCAGGTGCCGGTGTTCATGGGCGCGATGGGGGTGGCCGCCCACCTCGCCCCCGTGGCCGAGGCCCACCCCGGGCTGGTGATGATCGTCGACCACCTGGGCCTGGCCTCGCCCCCGCCGATGAGCCGCGTGCCCGACCCCTGGTCGACGCTGCCCGGCGTGCTCTCGTTGGCCAAGTACCCGAACGTCGCCATCAAGTTCAGCGGCGCGGTGGCGCTGTCGAAGTCGCCGTACCCGCACCCCGACCTGTGGCCCTACCTCCACCAGATCGTCGAGGCCTTCGGGCCGGAACGGCTGATGTGGGGCAGCGACTACACCCGGCTGCGAATGGCGCCCGGCACCACCGAGCGGGGGCCGCGATCCGGGTGGGGCGGGCTCTACAGCGACTCGGTGAACTACCTGCGCGACACCGACGAGCTGTCGGAATCGGACAAGGCCACGATCTTCAGCGGGACCATCCGGCGGTTGCTGCGCTGGCCGGCAGCGGCGTGACCCCGTCTCCCGCCCTCGAGGTGCTGTGCATGACGGTGACGCCGATGCACTCCGATTACTCGATCGACGAAGACGCCTTGCGGGTACACCTGCGCCGGTTGGTGGCCGCGGGGAACGGGATCTACCTCGGCAGCGGGGGCTCGGGTGAGGGCCACGCGCTGTCACCGGCCGAGCTGCGCTTGGTCTACGACGTCGGCGTGGACGAGGCCAAGGGCAAGGTGCCGGTGTATGCCAACCCCCGTGAGGCCAGGACGGCCGACGCCATGTACGAGGTGGTCAACCAGGCCGTCGAGGCCGGGGTCGACATGGTCCAGGTGTACCAACTCGACGCCGGCCACGGGATGACACCGACGGTGCGGGAGCAGGAGGCCTACTTCAACTCGGTGATCGATCGCGTCGACCACCCGGTGGCGTTGTCGATGCACGTGTTCGCCGGCTACGTGGCGCCGGTGTCGTTGCTGTCGACGTTGTGTACCCGGTTCCCGCAGATCGTGGCCATCAACGTCATGGGCCCACCGGAGCGCTACTTCCTCCAACTGCGCGACACGCTGCCCGAGACGGTGCGGCTGTTCACCGGCGTGGCCAACCTTCCCGGGCTTGTGCCGTTGGGCGCGGTTGGCGGGTTGGGCGCCGAGAACAACTGCATCCCGAACGTGTGCCGCCGCATCGGCGACGCCATCGTCGACGGCGATGCCGACGGGTTGGCGTCGGCCCTGCAAACGCTGCGCCGGTTCTCGGCGGCGGTGGCCGAGGCGTCGCCCAACGGCGGAAGCTCGCGGGGCAACAAGATGGCCATGAAGGCGCTCGGCCTTGGCAACGGCGTGCTCCGGCCTCCTTACCTGGCCTTGCCGGACGCCGACCAGGCGAAGCTGGCGGCGCTGCTCGACGGCCTCGGCATCCGTGAGGCGGAGGGGCTGTAAGCAGCCTCCCCGACGTCTCGGCCGACGCCGTCAGGCCTGGCGGCCTCCGCCATGCGGGGCGCGCCTTCAAGCACCGCGACTTCACCGTCTTCTGGCTCGGGGCGCTGGCGTCGAACACCGGGTCGTGGGTGCAGAACCTGGCCGTGCCCTACGTGCTGTACCAGCAGACGTCGAGCGCTTTCCTCGTCGGGCTGGCGGCGTTCCTGCAGTTCATCCCGTCGCTCCTGCTCGGGCCGCTGGCGGGCTCGTTGGCCGATCGTTTCGACCGGCGGCGGCTGTTGCTCGTCACCCAGTCGTTGATGGCGGTGGCCGCGGCCGCGTTATGGCTGGCGTGGTCGAGCGGCGTGCGGGGGCCGGTCGCGATCCTCGCCCTCGTCGGCCTGAGCGGCGTGGCCGCCGGGGCCAACCTGCCGGCGTGGCAGGCGTTCGTCAACGACCTGGTGCCCCGGCGCGACCTGCTGTCGGCGGTGACCCTCAACTCGGTGCAGTTCAACGCCGCCCGGGCCATCGGGCCTGCGGTCGCCGGCATCCTGCTGGCGACCATGGGGGCGGGTTGGGCGTTCTTCATCAACGCGCTGTCCTTCGGGTGCGTGCTGGCGGCGTTGGCTTCGATCCGCTCGCGGCAGGTGGGGCGTACGACGGCGTTGGCCGGCGGCTCGTTCCGCCAGTTCCTCCGGGCGCTGGCCTACGTCCGCCGCCAGGACGGGATCCTGATCGCGCTGGTGATCGTGGTGCTGGTGGCCGGGTTCGGGAATCCGGTGTCGCAGTTCACGGTGGTGTTCGCCGGCGAGGTCTACGACGTGGGGCCGCTGGCCTTGGGACTGCTCAACGTCGCCCTCGGTGTGGGCGCGGTGTTGGCCGCTCCGCTGGTGAGCGGTTGGGAATCGGTGACCCGGGCTTCGTTGGAGCGGTGGGCGTTGCTCGTGTACGCGGTGGCGGTGATCGCCTTCGGGTTGTCGCCTTCTTACGGGGTGGGGCTGGTCTCGTTGGTGGCCGTGGGCGGCGGGTTCCTGGTGGTGGTCTCGGTGACGAACACGTCGATCCAGACGATCGTCGCCGACCACATGCGGGGGCGGGTGATGGCCATCCGCATCATGGCCTTCACCGGCGCCTTTCCCATCGGGGCGATCGCGCAGGGTGCTCTGTCGGATCGCGTCGGGGCCCGGGCGACGGTGACCGGCGCGGGTGCGGTGTTGTTGGTGGCGGCCTTGACCTTCCTGGTCGCGCCCCAGTTGCTCGCCGGCCTCGACAGTCCCCACGACGAACGCCCCGAGGAGGCCCTCGCATGACCGCGCTGGAAGATCGGGTGGCCGACTTCTTGGTCCGCCATCCGGTGGCGACGACGCCGGACCGCTCGCTGCGCGAGGCTCGGTTCGACGAGGGGCTTGCCTTCCCGCACTTCGCCGTCGGGCATGGTGGGCTCGGGTCGTCGCCGTCGTCGGCGGCGGTGGTCGAGCAGTTGTTCCTCGCCGCCGGGGCGCAGGACTGGTCGGGGCGCAACGTCATCGGCTTGGGCATGGCCGCGCCGACGATCCATCAATACGGGACTCCCGAGCAGTTGTCGTTGCTGCGGCCGTTGTTCTCGGGCGAGGAGATCTGGTGCCAGCTCTTCTCCGAGCCCGACGCCGGGTCGGATTTGGCGTCGGTGCGGACCCGGGCCTCGCTCGACGGCTCGACGTGGATGGTGTCGGGTCAGAAGGTGTGGACGACGTTGGGCCACGTGGCTCGTCGTGGGTTGCTCCTCGCCCGCTCCGATCCCTCGTTGGCTCGGCACCGGGGGCTGACGTACTTCCTGCTCGACATGCGGCTGCCTGGTGTCGACGTGCAGCCCCTCCGTCAGATCACCGGCGAGGCCGAGTTCAACGAGGTGTTCCTCGACGAGGTGCGGGTTCCCGACTCGGCCCGGTTGGGCGGCGCCGGCGAGGGGTGGCGGGTCGCCATGACCACGCTGATGAACGAGCGGGTGGCGATCCCTGCCGTGGCCGACGAGTCCGGCCACGATCCGATCGGCCGGGCCGTCGCCGCTTACCGTGCTGCTTCCGGCGGGTCGGTCGCCGGGGCCCGCCGCGATCAGTTGATGAAGCTGTGGTCGCGGTCGGAGGTGTCACGCCTCAACGGCCTTCGTGCCTTCGCCGCCGCCTCGGGCGGTGAGCCCGGCCCCGAGGGCTCGGTCGGCAAGCTGGAGATGGCCGAGTTGAACAAGGCGATCTTCGAGTTCGTCGTTGCCTGCCGTGGCCCCCACGGGATGCTGATCGACAACTACGACATGACCAGGCCCGACTCGGCTGCCGTGCACGGCGGTGCCGACGACGCCAAGGCGTTCCTCCGCACCCGGGCCAACTCCATCGAGGGCGGCACCTCCGAGATCCTCCGCAACGTCCTGGCCGAGCGTGTCCTCGGCCTGCCGAAGGAGCCGGCCCCTACGACCCTTATGTGAGGTCTCGACCGAGATGGGCCGCACCGTGGGCTGGGGCGCCGTACCGTGGGTTTCGACGACGACGCGGGAGGGCGGAGATGAGCACGAAGGACATTGCAGCGGGCGAGCAGAGGTGGCTGGATGCATTCAACGGTGGCGATGCGTCCGGGGTGGCCCAGATGTATGCGGCCGATGGGCGGCTCCATGCGCCCAACGCCCCCACCATGGAGGGCCGGGCGGACATCGAGGCATTCGTCAAGGAGTTCGTCCAGACGGGCGCGAAGCTGACGTTCGACGGCCTGCGGGTCCACGAGACCCCTGACCTGTGCGCCGCCGTCGGGCAGTACCGGATGGACTTCCCGCCGGAGTCGGGCGCCCCGCAGGATCGCGGGAAGTTCGTCGAGGTGTGGGCCCGCCAAGGGGATGGCTCGTGGCTCATCGTCGACGACATCTTCAACTCCGACGTGCCCACCGCTTGAACCTCGCCAGGCGGGTGATGGCGAGGGCGAGGGAGCCGGCGCCGAGGAGGGCGAGCCAGAGGGGGACGTGGGGGGTGGCGGCGTCGAGCGGGCCGGCGGCGGGGCCGAGGCCGCGGGCGAGTTCGCTTGGCGCGCCCGGCGTCGTGGAGGTGGAGACGATGGCGGCGGGGTCGGGCGTGAGGTCGGTGGGGATGGTGTCGGCCGCGAGGACCGGAGTGGACGGGGTCGGCGCCGCCGCCAGCTCGCGTGGGACGGCGGCCGCGGGCCGGGCGGTGGCCGGGGCCGACGACGTGGCCGGGCCCGCCCCGGCGATGGCGGTGTGGTTCGTCGACGACAAGGCAACCGTGCCATCGCCACCGGCCCCGCCAGCGGGCGGCGGCGATGAACCGGCGGGCACGGGCTCGAGGAAGTCCTCGGTGAAGTAGCCCATGCCCTCGGCGTCCCGGACGACGGCGACGCCGATGACGGTGAACTTGGGGTTGACGAGGTTGGCGCGGTGGGCGGGCGAGGCCATCAGCCGCTGGTGGGCGTCGAAGGTGGAACGGTTCAATGCCACGTTCTCACCGAGGGAGCGGGCGCCGAGGCGGTAGCGGATTTCCGACGTGAAGTACGCGTCGTTGTGGGCGATGTCCTTGACCGCGGCCATGGCGGTCGACCAGTCGACGGCGATGGCGGTGACGTCGGCGCGAGCCGACAACAGCGGGAGCTTGGCCGCGGCCCGGTCGGTGTTGATGAGCGTGAGGAGCTGGGCCGCGGCGAACTGGTCGCTGCCCCCGGGTCCTGGCACCACATCCGGCGGAGGAGGGGAGGCCGAGCACCCGGGGTCGGCGGCGGCGGCGCAGTCGGTCGAGGCCAGGACCGGCCCCAACGCCGGGGGCAGGACCGACGCCGAAGCCGATGCAGGCACGCCCAGGAAGCCAGAAACCAAAGGGAGCAGGACGAGGGCGAGCCCGAGCAGCCACCCGACCAGGGCGGCAACGGCCCGAGCCGATCGAGCCCGAATCCCGCACATTTACGCCTATCGGTGCGGCGGGACCAAACATTGAGCGGCGGTAAGGAGAACGTCGCCCCCGCAACGCCCGGTGACCAAGACGGGCGCCGCGGGGGCTACCAGCTTGAACAATCGGACCGAACGACCGGCAGATGAGGGGTCGGGCGGCGAAAATGCTCCCGATGGACAATGGCCCCGTGACCTCCACCCCCGGAAGCGCGGTCGCGGCCGCCTCCGCCAAGATCCTCACCGTCGAGGACGACGAGCGCATCCGCTCGGCCACCCGGCTCGTCCTCGAGGACGAGGGCTACGAGGTCGTCGAGGCCACCAACGGCGAGGAGGCCCTCGACGCCTTCGCAGGCGCGGGGCCCGACGACGCCCCCGACGTCGTCCTCATCGACGTCATGCTCCCGGGCATCGACGGCTTCGAGGTCTGCCGGCAGATTCGGCGGAAAAGCGACGTCCCGATCGTGATGGTCACGGCCCGCACCGACACCTCCGACGTCGTCGAAGGCCTCGAAGCCGGCGCCGACGACTACGTCACCAAGCCGTTCGTGGCTAGGGAGCTGAGCGCCCGCATCAAGGCCCTCCTGCGCCGGGCGAGGACGCCCTCGACCCAGAGCGCCACCATGCAGTTCGACGGCCTCGAGATATCGCCCGACGCCGGCGTGGTCGAACGCGACGGCGAGGTCGTCCACCTCACCAAGACCGAGTTCCGCCTCCTCTGCGAGCTCGCCTCCAACGCCGGCCGCATCCTCAGCCGCGAGCAACTCCTCGACCGGGTCTGGGGCTACGGCTACTTCGGCGACGGCCGGCTGGTCGACGTCCACGTGAGACGGCTCCGGGCCAAGATCGAACCCGATGCCGCCGACCCCCGTTACGTCGTGACCGTCCGGGGCCTGGGCTACAAGCTGCAGCCGTGACCACGCCGGGGCTGGGCTTCCGGTACCGCCACCGCCAGCTCGGCCTGCGGGCGAGGGTGACGGTCGCCTTCGCCCTCGGCGCCCTTGCGCTCTCGACGATCCTCTCGGTCGTCACCTACGTCGTCGTGCGCAACTCACTCGTCCAACAGCGCGAGGCCAGCGCCATGAGCCAGGCCTTCGCCAACGCCCGGGTCGTGCGCGACGGCCTCAGAGGTGCGCCCGCGGGCGGCATCACCACCGTCCTCCGATCGGTCGAGACACCGGGCCGCGGCGGCGTCGTCCTCCACGCCGAGAACCGGTGGTTCGCCAACTCGCTGGTGATCGGCAAGGACAACCTCCCGGCCCAACTGCGGGCCAGGGTCGCGCTGGGCAAGTCCGCGCGGCAACGGTTCTTCATCGGCCACGAGGCGTGGATGGCCGTGGGCGTTCCACTGCCGCGCGTCGGCGCCGAGTTCTTCGAGGCCTTCTCGCTGACCGAGGTCGCCCGCACCCTCGACGTCCTCAGCTACTCACTCGCCGGCGCCGCGCTGCTCACGACGATGGCCGGAGCCGCCGTCGGTCGGTGGGCCAGCGGCCGGGTGCTGCGCCCGCTGGCGAGCGTGTCGGAGGCGGCCGCGGCCATCGCCGCCGGCTCCCTCGACACCCGCCTGGTCGCGCCGAGCGATCGCGACCTCGCCCCCCTGGCCGGGTCGTTCAACCGCATGGTCGACAGCCTGGCCGAACGAATATCGCGGGACGCCCGCTTCGCGTCCGACGTGAGCCACGAGCTGCGATCGCCGCTCACCACCCTCTCGACGTCGCTCGACGTGTTGCGATCGCGGAGGGCCGAGCTCGGGCCGAGATCACAGGCCGCCCTCGACCTGCTCGACGCCGACGTCCAGCGCTTCCAACGCATGGTCGAGGATCTACTGGAGATCTCCCGCTTCGACGCCGGCGTGGCCGAGCTCCAACTCGAGGAGGTCGACGTGCGCGACCTCGTCCGTCATGCACTCGGCCGCACTGGCGACGCCGTGCCCCTGGTCATCAAGGCCGACCCGACCTACACGACGATCCTCGGCGACAAGCGCCGCCTCGAACGGGTGGTGGCCAACCTGGTGGAGAACGCCGCCGCCTACGGCGGGGGAGCGACGGCCGTCGGCGTCGAACGCCACGACGGCGCCGTGCGGGTCACGGTCGACGACGAAGGCAGCGGCGTGGCCGCCGACGAACGCACCCGCGTCTTCGAACGCTTCTTCCGAGGTTCGGCCGCGGGGCGGCGGGGCACCGGCAGCGGCTCCGGCCTCGGCCTTGCCCTGGTGGCCGAGCACGTCCACCTCCACGGGGGCACGGTGTGGGTCGAGGACGGCCCCAACGGCCGGGGCGCGCGCTTCGTCGTCGAGCTCCCGGTGGCGCCATGAGAAGGACGGTCGCCGTCGTCGCCATGGCCATCGCCGTCGCCGTCTTCATCGGCGGGTGCGGCGTCCAGGCCGACCGCAACCCCAAGACGGTGGCCCCGGCCAACGTCCCCTACGGCCTTCTCGAAGGGGCGCCGAGCACGACCGGACCGGGCCGGCCGCCGGTACGCACCGTCCCGACCACGCCGGTGTTCGTGTACTTCGTGCGGGCCGGGCGGGTCCAGGCCACCGTGCGCCACGTGACCGCGCCCGTCACCGTCCAGAAGACGTTGGCCGAGTTGCTCATCGGGCCGGCCGAGGCCGAGGCCGCCGAAGGCGTCCGCACTGCCATCAACCCGGCCGCCGGCGTCCAGGCCAAGCGGCTCGACGCCGCCACCTTCCTCATCGACCTGAGCCCGGAGTTCGCCCAGGGCCCGACGTCGGAACAGGTGCTCGGCCTGGCACAGATCGTGTTCACCGCCACCGAGGTACCGGGCGTGACCGGGGTGCGCTTCACCCTCGACGGCGCGCCCGTCGAGGTGCCCACGCCCTCGGGCACGCTGACCTCCGATCCGCTCACCCGCGACGCCTTCGCCGACCTCGGGCCCCTGCCGCCCGACGTCCTGGCCCCGGCTTAGGTCGCCCGGGTGCTGAGGGCGGCGAGCAACTCGGGCTGCCGGGGCAACGACCGGCGGACGGCGTAACCGAAGCCGAGCCACCACCCGCCCGCGCCCCACAAAACGCACCCCATCGACGCCAGCGAGAGCACCGCCGGCGACGAGGTCACGAGCAACACGATCAGCAGCGGCGCCGAGAACACCAAGCCGCCGAAGAGCACGCCGAGGGTCGGACCGACGGCGGCCAACCCCCGCCCCGAGTTGCCGGCCGAGAACACGTTCGACGGGTTGTCGGGCATGGGCAGCGGTGCGACCACCGAGGCGATGTCGGCGAAGCCGAGGTTCATGCCGAAGGCGCCGGCGGCCAGGGCCACGCCGGGAACGAGGTACGCCAGCGAGCTGGCCCGCCACACCGCCACCGCCGCCAGCAGGGCGACGAAGGGCGCGGTGATCACCAACCGGGCCAGGTTCTTGCCCCCGAGGTCGGCGGCCGGGTCGTCGCCGGCGGCCACGTTCGTCCAGTGGGCGGCCCCGTCGTACCCGTACTGGTTGGTCGCGGTCGACGCCAGCGCGTAGGCCGGCAACGCCGCCGCCAGGGCCAGGCGGGGATTCGTCGAGGTGAAGACGCGGAGGCTGAAGGCGGGCACGAAGCCGATGAACATGGCGGCCAACAGCGCGGCCCGCTGCCGAGGATCGCGCCAGGTGAGCCGCAGCTCCTTGGCCGCCACCGCACCCAAACGGTTCGCCGGCAGGAACGGGAGCCAGCGCGGGATCAACGGCCGGCGGGCCTCGCCCCGCAACCGCCCGCCACGCGTGCCCGCGCTGGTCAGTACCCGATCGAGCACCCGGCCCCAGAGCGCGACCACGCCGACCACCAACGCTGCCGCCGCGACCAGGCTCAACAGGGCCAGGCCGATGCGGCCGGCGCGGGCGTAGCCGATGGCCAAGGCCGCCGGGGCCGACGGGAAGAAGCGGGCGACGGTGGCGATCCCGCGCACCAGGCCGGCGGCGTGACCCGGCTGCCCGGGTTCGGTCGGGATGGCGGCCCGGGTCAACACCTGGATGGCGACGTTCACCGACAGCCCGAGGAGGGGCCCGGCGAACAGGGCCACGTCCCGCCAGCGCCGGGTGCGCACCGCGCCCGAGATCGCGGTCGTCACCAACCGGCTCAGCCCGGCGCACAGCAGGAGGTGGCACGCGGCCGCGGCCACGGTCACCAACGCCAGGGGGGAGGGCGCCGCCATCCCGATCACCGCACCCACGAGGATGAGCACGGTGGCCAACCCCCCGAAGCCGGCGACCGCGGCCAACAACAGCCCCGGCATCAGTTGGCGCCGCGACAGTGGGAACAGCGCCAGCCGGTCGGATTCGAGGGTCCCCTCCGACCCCGCCACCACCACGGGCCCGAGCACCCACCCCAGGAGCACGACGGCAAACGCGATGGCGGTCGCGTCCGTCGCCGGCCTGGCGTCGAGCGTCCGAGCCAACACGAACAGGCCGCCGATCACCACCCCGGCCACCAGCGACCACAGCAGCGCGAGCACGAAGCCGACCGCGCCACGGCCGCCGCCGGTCCGCAGGCCGGCCCACAGCAACCGCAGCTTCAGGCGGAGGAGGACCCGAGCCACTTCAACCCGTCGCCGGCGTCGGGCGACGCCCCCACCAGTTGCACGAACACGTCCTCCAGCGGCCGCCCGCCCCGCACCTCGTCGATCGGGCCCGCGGCCACGATGCGACCGGCGTGGAGGATGGCCACGGCGTCGCACAGGCGTTCGACCGTCTCCATCACGTGGCTGGAGAAGACGACGGTCGCGCCCCCGGCGGTGAAGCGCTGGAGCACCGAGCGGATGGTGCGGGCCGACACCGGATCGACCGACTCGAAGGGCTCGTCGAGGAAGAGGACGCGGGGCGCGTGCAACAGCGCGCACGCCAAGCCGATCTTCTTGCGCATCCCCTGGCTGTAGTCGACGACCATGACGCCGGCCGCCTCCCGCAGCCCGAGCACGTCGAGGAGCTCGCCCGCCCGGGCGTCGATCACCTCGCGAGCCATCGAACGCAGGAGGCCGTTGTAGGTGAGCAGCTCCCACCCGGTGAGCCGGTCGAAGAGCCGCAGCTCCTCCGGCAGCACGCCCATGCGGGCCTTGGCCGTCACCACGTCCCGCCACACGTCGACGCCGTCGACCACCACCGTGCCGGCATCGGGCCGCAACAGCCCGGTCGCCATGCGCAAGGTCGTCGTCTTGCCGGCGCCGTTGGGCCCGACCAGGCCGAAGAAGGTGCCCGCCGGTACCTCGAGGTCGACGCCGGCCACCGCCACCTTGGCGTCGTAGCGCTTCACCAACCCGTGCAACGCCACCGCCGGGCCGCCCACCATGGGCCCGACTCTACGTTTTCGCACCAAAGCCCGGTGGCGTGGACTCGACCCGGCGTGGGTAGCGTCGCTTCGATGGACGTGTGGCCCGGACGGCCGTACCCGCTCGGCGCCACGCCGGACGCGGGCGGCACCAACTTCTCCTTGTTCAGCGAAGGCGGGGACGCGGTCGAGCTCTGCCTCTTCGACGACGCCGGCCACGAGCAGCGGGCCAGGTTGCCGGAGGTCACCGCCCACCGCTTCCACGGCTACGTGCCCGGCGTCGGGCCCGGCCAGCGTTACGGCTTCCGGGTACACGGCCCCTTCGACCCCGCCGCCGGACAGCGGTTCAACCCCGACAAGCTGCTGATCGATCCCTACGCCAAGGCCATCGAGGGCGGCGTCGGGTGGGACCAGTCGGTGTACGGCTACCCCTTCGACGCCGAGGGCAAGGACCTCGAACCCAACCACGCCGACAGCGCGCCCCACGTCCCCAAGTCGATCGTGGTGCGCGACGACGAGTTCGAGTGGGGCGACGACCGCCGGCCCCGGGTACCGATGCACGAGACCTCGATCTACGAGGTCCACGTCAAGGGGTTCACCAAGCTCCACCCGACCATGGCCGAGCACCAGCGGGGAACCTACGCCGGCATGGCCACGCCCGAGGCCGTCGAGCACCTGCACCTCCTCGGCGTCAACGCCGTCGAGCTCCTGCCCGTACACCACTTCGTCGATGACGACACCCTCCAACAGAAGGGGCTGCACAACTACTGGGGCTACAACTCGATCGGGTACTTCGCGCCCCACAGCGAGTACAGCTCGTCGGGTCGGGCCGGCCAGCAGGTCGGCGAGTTCAAGTCGATGGTCAAGGCGCTGCACGCCGCCGGCATCGAGGTCATCCTCGACGTCGTCTACAACCACACCGCCGAAGGCAACCACCTCGGCCCCACGCTGTCGTTCCGGGGCGTCGACAACCCGTCGTACTACCGCCTGGTCGAGGGCGACGAGCGCTACTACATGGATTACACCGGTACCGGCAACACCCTGAACATGCGCCACCCCAACGTGCTGCAACTCCTCATGGATTCGCTGCGCTACTGGGTGACGGAGATGCACGTCGACGGCTTCCGCTTCGACCTGGCCTCCGCCCTCGCAAGGGAGATGCACGACGTCGAGCGGCTGTCGTCGTTCTTCGACGTGATCCAGCAGGACCCGGTCGTCAGCGGGGTCAAGCTGATCGCCGAGCCGTGGGACGTGGGCGAAGGCGGGTACCAGGTCGGCAACTTCCCGCCCCTGTGGTCGGAGTGGAACGGCAAGTACCGCGACACCATCCGTGATTACTGGCGGGGCCAGGAGGCGGGCGTGGCCGAGCTCGCCTACCGGTTGACGGGGAGCTCCGACCTCTACGGCGACGACCGCCGGCCGGGCGCGTCGATCAACTTCGTCACCGCCCACGACGGCTTCACCTTGAACGACCTCGTCTCCTACAACGACAAGCACAACCAGGCCAACGGCGAGGGCAACAACGACGGCGACAACGGCAACCGCTCGTGGAACTGCGGCGCCGAAGGCCCCACCGACGACCCCGAGGTGTGCAAGCTGCGGGAGCGCCAACGGCGCAACTTCCTGGCCACGCTCTTCCTCTCCCAAGGCGTACCCATGCTCCTCGGCGGCGACGAGCTCGGCCGCACCCAGCAGGGCAACAACAACGCCTACTGCCAGGACAACGAGATCTCGTGGTTCGACTGGACGATGCGCGACGAGAACCTCGCCCTGCTCGGCTTCACCCGCCGGCTGATGGACTTCCGCCGCGCCCACCCGGTGTTGCGCCGGCGCCGGTGGTTCCAGGGCCGCGCCATCCGCGGCGGCGAGGCCAAGGACATCGCCTGGTTCAACCCCGACGGCGAGGAGATGACCGACGCCGACTGGGAGGCGGGCTACGCCAAGGTGCTGGGCGTCTTCCTCAACGGCGACGAGATCCCCGACCGCGGGCCGAAGGGCGAGCGCATCGTCGACGACTCCCTCCTGATGCTGTTCTCGGCCAACGCCGAACCCATCGGCTTCACCGTGCCGGCCGCGCCCTACGGCGAGTCGTGGGGGGTGGTGCTCGACACCAACCAACCCGGGCTGACCGAGGGCGACCGTACCTACAAGGCCGGCGACGAGGTGCCCCTCGTGGCCCGCTCGGTGGTCGTACTCTGCCGGCCCCCGACCTCGGCCTGATGGCCGGCGTCGGCGCCACCTACCGGGTCCAGCTCCACGCCGGGTTCACCTTCGACGACGCCGCCTCCATCGCGGACTACCTCGCCGACCTCGGCGTCACCCACCTCTACTGCTCGCCCTACCTGCAGGCCGCGCCGGGCAGCACCCACGGCTACGACGTCGTCGACCACCACCGGCTCAACGACGAGCTCGGCGGCGAGGCGGCCCACGCCCGCATGGTGGCGGCGCTGCGGGCCCACGGCCTCGGCCAGGTGCTCGACATCGTGCCCAACCACATGGCACTGGCCGGCCGGGCCAACGCCTGGTGGTGGGACGTGCTCGAGAACGGGCCGTCGAGCCGTTACGCCTCGTACTTCGACATCGACTGGGACCCGCCCGAGCGCAAGCTCATCGCCCAGGTGCTCGTGCCCGTGCTCGGCGACCACTACGGCCGCGTCCTCGAAGCCGGCGAGCTCCAGCTCGTGCGCGAGGGCGGCGCCTTCCTCGTGCGCTACTTCGACGAGGAGGTCCCGGTCTCGCCCCGCAGCCTCGACGACCTCGTCGGTCGGGCGGCCGAACGGGTCGGGTCCGACGAGCTGGCCTCGATCGGCCACGCCCTCGGGCGGTTGCCCCACGCGCTCTCCACCGACCGGGCCAGCGTGATCGAGCGCCACCGCGACAAGGAGGTGCTGCGCCACCGGCTGGCGGCGTTGTGCGAGGAGCAGCCCGAGATCGCGTTGGCCGTCGACGAGGAGGTTAAGGCGACCAACGAGGACGCCGACGCGCTCGACGCATTGCTGAGCCGCCAGAACTACCGGCTGGCGTACTGGCGCACGGCCGGGCGCGAGCTCGACTACCGGCGGTTCTTCGACATCACGTCGTTGGCCGCGCTGCGCACCGAGGACGAGGAGGTGTTCGCCGACACCCACGCGCTGGTGCTGTCGTTGGTCGCCGGCGGCGTGCTCGACGGGTTGCGGATCGACCACGTCGACGGGCTGCGCGATCCCGAGGGCTACCTGCGGCGGCTGCGGGAGGCGGTGGGGGCCTCGGCTTTTGTCGTGGTCGAGAAGATCCTCGAAGGCGAGGAGCGCCTGCCGGCGTCGTGGCCGGTCGAGGGCACGTCCGGCTACGACTTCCTGGCCCAGGTCAATGCCCTGCTGCACGCCCCGATGGACGACGACGACTCGTTCGACTCGATGGCCCGGGCGGCCAAGCACGAGGTCATGCGGTCGTCGCTGGCCGCCGACGTCGAGCGCCTCACCGAGTTGTTCGTCGTGGTGGCCGAGCGCGACCGCCGCCATCGCGACTACACCCGTTCGGAGTTGCGCGACGGCTTGCGCGAGGTCATCGCCGAGTTCGACGTATACCGGACCTACGTCCACCGCGACCGGGCGCCGACGGCCGACGATTGTCGGGTGGTCGAGGCCGCCGCCGGCCGGGCCATGGAGCGGCGGCCCGACCTCGAACCCGAGCTGTTCCGCTTCCTCGCCGACGTGTTGTTGCTGCGCCGGGCCGGTGCGGCCGAGGCCGAGCTGGCCGAGCGCTTCCAGCAGGTGAGCGCGCCGGTGATGGCCAAGGCGGTGGAGGACACCGCCTTCTACCGCTACCTCCGGCTGGTGTCGTTGAACGAGGTCGGCGGCGACCCCGGCTCTTCGAGCCTCGACGTTGCTGCGTTCCACCAGCGCCGGATCGACGACGCCGCCCGCGGCGCCCGCTCGCTGCTGGCGACCTCGACCCACGACACCAAGCGCAGCGAGGACGTGCGGGCCCGCTTGGCCGTGCTGAGCGAGATCCCCGAGGCGTGGGCCGCGGCCATGGCGGCGTTCTTCTCCCACAACGCCCCGCACCGGCCGGCGGTGCTCGACCGCCCGACCGAGGAGTTGCTCTACCAAACCGTCGTGGGGGCGTGGCCGCTGCCGGCCGGCCGACTGCGGGCCTACATGGAGAAGGCGACCAAGGAGGCCGGCGTCCATACCTCGTGGGTCGATCCGGTGGACGAGTACGACTCGGCCGTGGCTTCGTTCGCCGAGGCCGTGATTGCCGATCCCGGGTTCGTGGCCATGGTCGAAGCATTCCTGGCGTCGTCTGGTCTCGTCGACGCCGGCCGCCGTAACAGCTTGTTGCAGGTCGCGCTCAAGCTGACCTCGCCCGGCGTGCCCGACGTCTATCAGGGCAACGAGGTGTGGGACCTGTCGCTGGTCGACCCCGACAACCGGCGCCCCGTCGACTACGGCGCCCGCCGCCGCCTGCTCGCCGACCCCGATCTGCTCGATCGGGTGGACGAGGGCGGGCCCAAGCTCTGGCTCGTCTCCCGGCTGTTGCGGCTCAGGGCCGAGCGCCCGTGGCTGTTCGACGGGTCGGCCGCTTACGAGCCCTTGGCCGTCACCGGCCCCGACGCCGACCGGGTGGTCGCCTTCGTGCGCGGGTCGGGCCTGGCTGTCGTCGGCGTCCGCTTCCCCACGCGCGGCCCGCTCGACGCCGGCACCCACGTGGCCATGCCCGAGGGCAACTGGCGCCAGGTGGTCGACCTCGACCCGGTCTCCGTCTACCGGCGCGCCCCCGATTGAGGTTCTCCGTCTGGGCCCCCGCGGCGTCCATTGCTGTGTTGTATGCCACATGTGGCACACAACTCAGCAATGGACGCCATGTGATGGCGAAGTCGGCCGATGGTTGGCACCACGTGGACGTGGAGGGTGCCGGGCCTGGCACGCGGTATGGGTTCTCGGTGGATGGTGGTCCGGTGCGGCCTGACCCGCGGTCGCAGTCGCAGCCCACCGGGGTGCACGGGTTGTCGGAGGTCGTCGACCACGACGCCTTCGAGTGGAGCGACGGCGACTGGCAGCGCAAGCGGTGGCCGGCCGCGCTGGTCTACGAGCTCCACGTCGGGACGTTCACCGAAGCGGGCACGTTCGACGCCGCCATCGAGAAGCTGCCCTACCTGGTCGGCCTCGGCGTCGATGCCGTCGAGCTCATGCCGGTGAACGAGTTCCCGGGCGAGCGGGGGTGGGGTTACGACGGCGTCGACCTGTTCGCACCGCACCACGCCTACGGCGGGCCGGAAGGGTTGAAGCGGCTCGTCGACGCGTGCCACCGCGCCGGCCTGGCCGTGATGCTCGACGTCGTCTACAACCACTTCGGCCCGGCCGGCAACTACCTGCAGGAGTTCGGCCCGTACCTCACGGCCAAGCACCAGACCCCGTGGGGCATGGCCGTCAACCTCGACGACGAGGGCAGCGAAGGGGTGCGCCGCTTCCTCGTCGACAACGCCTCGATGTGGCTGCGCGACTACCACTTCGACGGCCTCCGCCTCGACGCGGTCCACGCCTTCGCCGACTCGTCGCCTGTCCACTTCCTCGCCCAACTCGCGGACGAGGTCGGCTCGAGCGGGTTCCTCGTGGCCGAGTCCGAGGTCGACAACCCCCGTTTGTTCGCCTACGGCCTCGACGCGCAGTGGTACGACGAGTTCCACCACACGCTGCACACCGTGCTGACCGGTGAGCGCACCGGGTACTACGCCCCCTTCGGTTCGTTGGGCCAGCTCGCGGCCGCGCTCCGCCATGGCTCGGCCCGGTACGTCGGGTTCGCCCAGAACCACGACCAGATCGGCAACCGGGCCAAGGGCGAGCGGCTGTCGCACCTCGTCGGCGAAGGCCGGGCCCGCATCGCCGCCGCGCTGGTGATGACGTCGCCGTTCGTGCCCATGCTCTTCATGGGCGAGGAGTGGGGCGCGTCCTCGCCGTTCCAATACTTCACCGACCACGACGACGCCGACCTCGGCGCGGCCGTGACCAAAGGCCGGCGGGCCGAGTTCGCCGGCTTCGGTTGGGCGCCCGATGACGTGCCCGACCCCCAGGACCGGGCGACCTTTGAACGCTCGAAGCTCGACTGGTCCGAGCTCGACCGCGCGCCCCACGCCGGGTTGCTGGCGTGGCACAGGGAGCTGATCGACTTCCGGCGTTCGCACCCGGACCTCGTCGACGCGGGTGTTCCGGTCGAGGTCGAGGTCGACGAGGCCCTCGGCCGGCTGCGGATGCGGCGCGGTCGGGTCGAGGTCAGGGTCAACCTGGGCGAAGCGTCCTGGGATGGGGTGCCCCCCGACGGTGTGGCCGTTTCCGCCTGACGAATCCCGTTTGGGTGGCCCTCGTAGCGGGAACACCGCTCTCCGTAAGCGTCGGCGCCCGGGGGCGCCGGGAGGGAGCAAACCAAGATGCCGTCTTCTTCGAAGCGCCTCCGCCTCGGAGCCGCACTGTTCGCAGGGGTCCTCGCCGTCGCTGTCGGCGTGGCCACACCAGCCCTCGCCCACGGCGACCGGCACGACGGCGGGTCCGGGTCTGGCGGCAGGACCCAGGGGAGTTCGCGTTCGAACCCCGACGGCGGCGGGGTCGACAAGCCCTATCCGGCGGCCGGCCAGGACGCCAGGACCCAGGGCAGCAGCGACTGGGACGGGAACAACGGCTGTGGCAACGACGACGACCGTGCCGACGACAACAACGGTTGGTGCGGCCGGCACAAGTCGCACGACCAGGCCAAGGTGAACGCCTCCCGGGCGGCCAAGGTCAAGAGCGCCGAGCAGGCCACGCCCGAGGTCAAGGACACCACCTTCGTCCTCGACGAGACCGTGTCGCGTTGTCGCCGTGAGCGCATCGCCGTCAACCGGGTCGAGAAGGAGTTCTGCTCCTGCGACCACTTCGCCGTTCCCACCGACACCACCCTTTCGGCCGAGTCGGTGAAGGCCTTCGAGGCCAAGAAGGCCGAGATCCTGGCGGCCAAGGCCGCCGCCCTCGCCGCCGCCGCCCAGAAGCCCGCCGCGGCCCCGGCCACCGAGACCGTCGCCGTCGCCGCACCGGGCGCGGTCCTCGGCACCGAGATCACCCGGGCGGCCGCGCCGGCCGGCTCCGAGTTGGCCGCCGCCGGGGCAACCACCGCCGCCGCCCCCGCCGCTGCGCCGGCCACCAACGGCCCGGCGACCGAGGTGCTCGGCGTGTCCCTCAACCGGGCCGCACCCACGGGCACCGCCGACACCAGCGGCAACGTGCTCGGCAGCGTGGCCAGCCTGGCCTTCACCGGCACCGACTCGATGACCCTCCTGCTCATGGCCATCGCCCTGATCGCCATCGGCCTGATCGTCAGCCGCTACTCGGCCCGCCGGTCGTCGTAACCACCACCGCTGCGGACGTCAGCGGGCGGAGCGTCGATCGACCTCCGCCCGCTCGTCCGCGCTGAGCCTCCACCCGACCGAGGCGGCGTTGGCCCTCACCTGGTCGGGCGAGGTGGCCCCGGCGATCACCGAGGCCATCGAGGGCAACCCGGCCAACCACGACATGGCCAGCTCGAGGATCGTGTGGCCCTCGGCGGTGGCGAACTCCTCCAACCGCTCGACCACGTCGAAGGCCTTGTCGCTCATGGCCCGCTCACGGCGCTCGGCGGGGACGCCGGCCAGGCGGGTGCCGGCCGGGGGCTCGGCGTCACGCCTGTACTTGCCCGTGAGCATCCCCGAGGCCAGCGGGAAGTAGGGGAGGATGCCGAGGCCGTGGCGCTCGCAGGCGGCCAACAGGTCGGCCTCGCCTCGGCGGTCGAGCAGGCTGAGCTGGTTCTGGACGGTGACGTAGCGGGCCGTGCCCCGGTCGGCGGCCGCCTTCTCGGCGCCGTCGATGCGGGTGCCGTCGAAGTTCGAGCACCCGATCTCCCGCACCTTGCCCTCGGTGACGAGGTCGTTGAGCGCGCCGAGGGTGTCCTCGTGGGGCGTGGTGTCGTCGGGCCGGTGGATTTGGTAGAGGTCGATGACGTCGGTGCCGAGCCGGCGCAGCGAGGCCTCGCAGCACTCCTTCACGTAGTCGGGGCGGCCGCCGTGCTCGGCCCGGCCCGAGCCGAACTTGGTGGCGACCACGGCCTCGCGGCGCCGCTCGCCGAGGGCCTTGCCGAGGAACTCCTCGGAGAGGCCGCCCCCGTAGACGTCGGCGGTGTCGAAGAGGGTGATGCCGTTGTCGAAGCAGGCGTCGACCACCGCTTGGGTGGCGGCTTCGTCCATGCGCATACCGAAGTTGTTGCAGCCGAGGCCGACCAGGGAGACGGTCAAGCTGCCGATCGTGCGGGTGTCCATGGCGGGCAACCCTAGGGGCGGAGGTACGGTGCCGGGGATGGAGGCCCGCAAGCTCACCCTGATCCGCCTCAGCACCGAGATGGCCAGGGCCTTCGCCGCCATCGGGAAGGTGGCGGTCGAGGGCGAGGTCCACCGGCCGACGGTCAGGCCGGGCGGGCGGATCTACTTCACCTTGAAGGACCGCGCCGCCCAGATCGACGTGACCGTGCCGAGCGGGCGGGCCAAGCGGGCCCGGGCCGTGGCCGGCGAGCGCGTGCAGGTCACCGGCGCGTTGGAGTGGACGAACGCGTGGGGGCGGGTGCAGCTCGCGGCCGAAGAGGTCGTGCCCGTGGGCGAGGGCGCGGTGGCGGCCATGATCGCCGAGGCCCGCCGCCGGCTGGAGGCCGACGGCTTGTTGGCGCGGCCCCGCCGGCCCATCCCGCGGTTGCCGGCGGCCATCGGCGTGGTGTGCGGCAGCGAGGCCGCGGTGCAGGCCGACATCCTCTCGGTCGTGGCCGCCCGCTTCCCCGGGTACCCGATGGTGTTCCGCGAGGTCACGGTGTCGGGTGGGGCCGCGGCCGACGCCATCATCGGCGCGGTCGCCGAGCTCGACGCCGACCCGTCGGTCGAGGTCATCATCCTCGCCCGGGGCGGCGGCGATGCCACCCAGTTACTGCCGTTCTCCGACGAAGACCTGTGCCGGGCGTTGTGCGCGTCGTCGACGCCGGTGGTCGCGGCCATCGGTCACGAGGGCGACCGTCCGTTGTGCGACGAGGTCGTCGACCTGCGCTGCGGCACGCCGTCGTTGGCCGCGGCCGCGGTCGTCCCCGATCGTGCGTTGCTGGTCGACTCGCTGGACGCGCTTCGGTCCCGGGCCGGCGACGCCGTGCAGCGGCGGTTGGCCGAGTCGTCGTCCCGGCTCCTGGCCGTCGACCGCGACCGGGCCGTGACCACCGGCGTCGACCGGGCCGCCGAGCGGTTGGCCCGCGCCGCCGGCCGGCTCGAGCTCGTCCATCCCCGGGCCCGCCTCGCCCCCGCCGGCGTCGTTCTCGCCTCGGCCCGCAGGGAGATGGACGCCTTGAGCCCGGTCCGCGTCCTCGAACGGGGCTACGCCGTGGTGCGCCACGCCGGCGCCGTCGTCCGCTCGGCGTCCGACGTCAGCATCGGCGACCGCCTTGCCGTCCAACTCGCGACCGGCGGCCTCGCCGCCACCGTCGAGGAGGTCGCATGACCATCGACGACGATCACCTCGCCGAGCTCACCTTCGAACAGCTCGTCGAGGAGCTCGAGTCGACCATCGCCCGCATGGCCTCGGGCAGCCTCGGCATCGAGGAGGTCACCGACCTCTACGAGCGCGCCGGCCGCCTCCATGCCCTCGCCGGCGAACGCCTGGCCGCCATCTCCGCCCGTATCGACAAGCTCACCGGCAACTAACTGCTGCTTTTGGGTGCCAGATCTCACGCCAGGGCGTGAGATCTGGCACCCAAAAGCGGTGGGGTCAGGGCCAGCGATGGGTGAAGCAGCGCCAGGACAAGCGGCCGGGGGACCACCACTTCCAGAGGCCGAGGAGGGTGTTGCGGGTGGGGTCTGTCCACTCGATGCAGGACGGGTCGGTGATGCGGCGGACGACCTGGAGGATGCCGCCTTCGTGGACGGCGTACCCGGCCCATACGCCCGGGTAGTCCTTGGTCGAGCCGACCTCGGTGACCGGTAACCCGAAGCGCGACGAGCGCCGGTTGCGGTGGGTGTGGCCGGCGGACACGAACGTCGACGGGTTGGCCCGGGCGATGGCCGAGAGCAACGCCTCGCCCTCGGCCTTCGGAATCCCGTTGGGATAGCGGTAGACGAACGGCAACCGGTCGACGTAGTGGTGCATGGCCACAAACGCAGGCCCGCCCGCTGACGCGACGGCGTCGACGATGGCGTCCTGTTGGGGCCCGCCCACCGACCCACGGCGGTGGCCGTCCTCGGCCGAGTTGGCGATGACGATGCGGATGCCGGGCAGGTCGACGACCGCGGGCTCGGTGTGCGAAGCCACGGCCACGCCCGCGGCGGCCAGCGCGGCCCGGCCGTCGACCGCCTTGGGCACGACGTCGTGGTTGCCGAAGGTCGCGTGTACCGGTACCGGCGAGGTCGCCAAGACGTCGGCCACCGTCGACCATTGCAGCGCCCGCCCGGACCACGTGAGGTCGCCCTTGGCCACGACCAGCGACGCGCCCCACGCCGCGGCCTCGGCCAACGCCGCCCGCCCGCAACGGGCCGGGTAGGCGGATGCGACCGGCACCCGCGGGTCCTCACGGAAGCGGGGCCAGAGGCCGAAACCACGCTCACCCACGTGCAGGTCGCTGACGGTGGCGAAGCGGCACAACAACTCGCCGGGCGGCGACGGCAACGTGCGAAAGGTCGAGCCCGAGATCGTGTACGTGGTGTCGGGCGTCAGCCCGTCGACGACCTCGCCCGAGAGGAACTGCGCGGCCTTGTCCTCGACGGCAAAGATCACGCCTCGCCGGCGAAGACGTGGCCGAGGCGCTCGCCAGAACGGGAACGGAAGGCGACGTTGACGTCGAGCCGTTCGAGCGTCTGCTCGACCGTCTTCTGCCCCGCCTTCACCGGGTGGGCCGACAGGAAGGCCCGCACCTCGGCCGCCAGTTCGGGCGTCGACAGCGACGACACGTTCTCGATCATGCGGGCGTGGCTGTTGTCGGGGAAGCGCCCGAGCAGCTCGTCCCAACGCTCGGCCAGCCACCGCCATGCGGTGGCGCCGTGCTCACGATTGCCCAAGGCGGCGTTCACCAGGAAGGGCGCGTTCTGGGTGCGGACCTCGGTGGCGGCCAGGTCGAGGGTGCGGTGCAACAAGCCCTCGTTGGCGAAGTTGGCCAGCGCCATCAGGTAGCGCACTTCCTCCTGGGGCGTGGCCGGGTGGCGGTAGCGCTCGAGGATCTGCTGGTACTCGCCCTCGCCGCCGGTGGTGGACGCGATCGTCAACAACGAAGGCACGATGTCGGGGTCGACCGAGCCGCGGTCGGCGAGGTACTGGGCGTGCAACTCGCCGGCTCGCCAACGCACGTCGGGGTCGGCGCCGACGGTGCCGAGCACCGAGAGCAACAGCGCCCGCAACGTCGGCGTCTTCTCGCCCTCGCCTTCCGACGCCGTCCACCCGAGCCGGGCGAACGCCGGCCCCGCCAGCCGGCGCACGAAGTCCTGCAGACCGGCCCGCTCGTCGGCCGGCAGCACCCGCTCGAACAAGGAGAAGGGGGCCAGCACCGCCGACCACACCGTGGGGTCGGTCTCGTCGCCGAAGAGGCGGGCCAGCTCGATGAAGTCCTCCAGCGGAGCGAGGCCGGCCCACACCGCGGCCCACGTGTCGCTCACCAGGTTGAAGCGCTCGACGGCCGACAGGCCGACCGCCGACAGGTCGACGGTGAGCCGGCGCAACACCTCGGCCGCATACCTGGTTCGGTAGAAGCCCGAGCCCCCGGCGTTGACCACGATCCAGTCGACCTTGCTGTCGCCGAAGTCGATGGTGGCCGCCTGGTCGGTGAGCAGCAGCTTGCGGGTGGCGACCGACTTCTCGACGCTGGCCCTGATGAGCACCGGCACCTGCCAGCGGGCGTCGGCGTCGTCGGGCGTGGGGAGGTAGCGGAACCGGCGTTGGGTCAGCTCCAGGCCGTCGTCGCCGGCGTCGACCGAGATGACCGGGTAGCCGCCCTGGAAGATCCACGAGTCCATGGTCGAGCGCACGGGCTCGCCGGTGGCTTCCTCGATGGCGTCCCACAGGTCGGTGGTCTCGGTGTTGCCGTAGGCGTGCTTGCGCATGTAGAGGCGGATGCCCTCGCGGAAGCGCTCGGCCCCGAGGTACTGCTCGAGCATACGGACGACCGACGCCCCCTTCTGGTACGTGAGCACGTCGAACATGCCCTCGGCTTCCTCGGGCGCGTGGACCGGGAACTCGACCGGCCTGGTCGAGCGCATCCCGTCGGTGACCATGGCCGCCGCCCGCCCGGTCGAGAAGCTGACCCACCGCTCCCACTCGGGACGGAAGGCGTCGACGCAGAGCAGCTCCATGAAGGTGGCGAAGGCCTCGTTGAGCCAGATGCCGTTCCACCACTTCATCGTCACCAGGTCGCCGAACCACATGTGGGCGATCTCGTGGGCCACGACGTCGGCTACCCGTTCGTGGTCGAGGCGGCTGGCCGACTCGGGGTCGACGAGCAGCGCCGTCTCCCGGAAGGTGACGCACCCGAGGTTCTCCATGGCCCCGAAGGCGAAGTCGGGGAGGGCGATGAGGTCGAGCTTGTCGCCGGGGTACGGGATGCCGAAGTAGCCGGTGAAGAAGCGCAGCGCGTGGGCGCCGATCTCGAGGGCGAAGCCGGCGAGGTGCTCCTTGCCCGGGACGCACGCCACCCGCAACGGCGTGCCGTCGACGTCGACCGGCTCGGTGAGCGACAGCGGCCCGACGATGAACGCGACCAGGTACGTCGACATCTGCATGGTGTCGCCGAAGGTGACGGCCCGGCGTCCGCCGTCCGTCGTCGCCTCCCTGACGATCGGCCCGTTCGAGATTGTGGCCAGGCCCGGTTCGACCACGAGGGTGATGCCGAAGACGGCCTTGAAGTCGGGCTCGTCCCAGCACGGGAAGGCCCGCCTGGCGTCGGTCGACTCGAACTGGGTGGTGGCGATCACCCGCGGCTCGCCGGAGGCGGCGTCGGTGTAGGTGCTGCGGTAGAAGCCGGCGAGCTGGTCGTTGAGGGTGCCGGCGAAGGTGAGGTCGAGGTACCACTCGCCCGGTTCGGCGGTGTTGCCGTCGCCGAGGACGATGGTGACCCGCTCCTGGTCGGGGTCGAGGCGGATCTCGAGGCCTTCGTAGGCGGTGTCGCCCCCGTTGCGCAGCGCGGCCGTCGCGATGTCGAGCTCGACGGCGTTGAGGACGATCTCGGTGACCGGTTCCTTCACGTCGAGGGTCACGGTTTCCGCGCCCTCGAAGGTCGAGGCCGCCAGGTCGGGGGCCAGCGTCAGCTCGTACCTGGTGGGGACGACGCTGCGGGGCAGGCGGTACGACTGCTCGGGGGCCATGGGGCCCAAGGTTATTGCCTACGCTCGGCGGCCAATGCCCGCTCCTCTGTATGACGTCGTCGGCCTCGGCAATGCCATCGTCGACGTGCTTTCGCCCATGGACGACGACGTCCTCCTCGACCGCCTGGGGTTGGCCAAGGGGTCGATGCGGCTCTGCGACGAGGCCACCGCGGCCTCGATCTACGGGTCGATGGGGCCGGCGACCGAGGCGTCGGGCGGGTCGGCGGCCAACACCATGGCCGGCATCGCATCGTTCGGTGGGCGGGCGGCGTTCGTGGGCAAGGTGCGCGACGACCAGCTCGGCTCGGTGTTCGCCCACGACATCCGGGCCGCGGGCGTGGAGTTCACCTCGCCGCCATCGGCCGACGGGCCCCCGACCGGCCGGTGCCTGGTGTTCATCAGCCCCGACGCCCAGCGGACGATGAACACCTTTCTCGGCGTGGCCGGTTTGCTGGGCCCGGACGACGTGCCCGACGAGATGGTGGCGGCCGCGCAGGTCACGTTCCTCGAGGGCTTCCTCTGGGAGGAGCCGCCGGCCAAGGCGGCCATGCTGCGGGCCATCGACGTCGCCCACGGCCACGGCCGCCAGGTCGCGCTGTCGCTCTCCGACTCGTTCTGCGTCGAGCGCAACCTGGCCGACTTCGTCGCGCTCGTGGAGGGCCCGGTCGATGTCGTGTTCGGCAATGAGGACGAGGTGTGCGCGCTGTTCTCGGTCGGTTCGTTCGACGAGGCCGTGTCCGCGGTCCAGGGCTGCGGCTTGGCCGTGGCCGCCCTGACCCGGGGCGCCAAGGGCTCGGTGCTGGTGGCCGGCGACCGGGTGGAGGAGATCGCGGCCGCGCCCGTCGACGAGGTCGTCGACACCACCGGCGCCGGCGACCTCTACGCCGCCGGCGTCCTCTTCGGCCTCACCCACGGCCTCGACCTGGCCGAAGCCGGCCGCCTTGGGAGCCTGGCCGCGGCCGAGGTCATCTCCCACGTCGGCGCCCGCCCCGAGCGCTCGCTCTCGGAGCTCGCCGGCTTCTAGACCTGGGTGCGGCCCCGCTCGATGATGGCGTCGCGGCGGGACTCGATGCGGGCGGTGGTGTCGGGGTCGGAGTTCCAGGCCTGGGCGTTGCGGGCCTCGATGCGCAGGGCGTCGTGGACGGTGGTGGCGGCGACGTCGTCGTACTCGGCGAGGAGGGCCCGCACCGCCCGCTGGTCGTTGCCGGCGATGTCGGCCGCCAACCCACGGCAGAACGGCAGCAGTTGGTCGTGGGCCACCACGTGGTTCACCAACCCGAACGACAACGCCTCGGCGGCCGAGAGGAAGTTGCCGGTGAGGCTCATCTCCTTGGCCCGGCGCACGCCGATGGCCTGGGGCAGCAGCACCGACAATCCCCACCCGGGCAGGAGGCCGACGCGGGCGTGGGTGTCGCCGAAGGCAGCCCGTTCGGAGGCGACGAGGAAGTCGCATTGCAACGCCACCTCGAAGCCACCGGTGACGGCGGCGCCGTTGATTGCGCCGATCACCGGCTTGGTCGTGCGGGCCCACGGACGGCCGGGCTCGGCGTCGCCGCCACCGCCGAAGCGGTTCTGTCCGGGGCCGCCGAGATCCTTCAGGTCGACACCGGCGCAGAAGGCGGGATCGGTGCCGGTGAGGACGATCACCGACACCTCGTCGTCGGCGTCCGCGGCCGCCATCTCGTCGCGCAGCACCCGGGTCAGCTCGCGGCTCAGGGCGTTGCGGCGCTCGGGCCGGTTGAGGGTCAGCACGGCGATGCCGTCGGCGGTGTCGCGGAGGAGGACGCTCACGATCGGCACGCTACCGTGCGGTCGATGACGAACCCCTGGCTCGACCGCCGCGTCCTCAACTGGGCCCACCAGGGCGGGGCCAAGGAAGCGCCGTCGAGCACGTTGTTCGCCCTGCGCCAGGCGGTGGCGGCCGGCGCCGACGCCCTCGAGCTCGACGTCCACATGACCGCCGACGGCGTGCTCGTCGTGTGCCACGACGCCACCGTCGACCGCACGACCGACGGGTTCGGCGCCATCGCTTCGCTGACGCTCGACGAGGTCCGCGGCCTCGACAACGCCTACTGGTTCGTGCCCGGTTCGGTCGTCGACCACGACAACACCGACCCGAGCGCGTACGTCCACCGGGGCAAGGCGGCCGACGATCCGGCCTTCCGCATCGCCACCCTCGACGAGGTCCTCGACGAGTTCACCGGCGTCTTCCTCAACCTCGACATCAAGCAGACGGCGCCAGCGGTGCCGTCGTACGAAGCGCCGCTGGCCGAGGCGCTGCGGGCCCACGGCCGCATCGGCGACGCCATCGTGGCCTCGTTCAACGACGTCGCCCTCGAACGCTTCCGTGCCGTCGCCCCCGAGGTCCACACGTCGTGCGCCACCAGCGCCACCGCCGACTTCTTCCGTGCGGTGCGGGCGGGCGAGCGACCGCCGCCGACGCCCCACGTGGCCCTGCAGGTGCCGCCGACCTTCGGCGAGATCGTGGTCGTCGACGAAGCCTTCGTCGGCGCGGCCCACGACAACGGCCTCGCCGTCCATGTCTGGACCATCGACGACGAGGCCGAGATGGCGGCCCTCATCGAACTCGGCGTCGATGGCGTGATGACCGACCGGCCCATCGCCCTCGAAGCGGTGCTTCAGTCGCGCAGCGAATGATCGCCGGCCTTGGCCACCACCACGTGGGCCGCGGCCTTGGTCGGGGCGATGTGCTCCCGCAGGTTGACGAGGTTGATGGCCGACCACACCGATGAGGCCATGCGGGCCTGCTCGCCCGGGCTCAGCCCGACGAAGCCCCGGTAGAACGACGAGTCGTCGGTCTCGGCGGCCAGGCAGAGGTCGAGGAAGCGGGCCACGAACCAGCGCTCGATGTCGGCCTCGCCGGCGTCGAGGTAGACGGCCACGTCGAGGCGGCCGGCCAGGGGCGGTTGCAGTGCGTTGACCCCCTCGATGACGATCACGTCGGCCGGGCCGATGGTCTCGTACTCGCCCTTCACCCGGTCGTAGACGGCGTGGGAGTAGACGGGTACTTCGGCGGTGCCGTCGGTGTCGAGGCCGTCGAGGAAGCGCTCGATCTCGCCGGTGTCGTAGCTCGCGGGGAACCCCTTCTGCATACCGAGGCCCCGGCGGCCGAGCTCGTCGTTGGGCAGGAGGAAGCAGTCGGTGGCGAGGACGGCGACGTTCACGGGTGCGAGGGCGTGGCGCAGTTGCTCGGCGAACGTCGTCTTGCCAACCGCGACCGAACCGGCCACACCGACGAGCACCGGCCGTTTGCCCGCCGCGGCCAGCTCGGCCCCCACCGCCTCGACGACCGCGGCCAGCGTCATCTCGACATGAAGGCCATGGGCACGGTCGAGCCGGCGGCGCGGTCGAGGGTCGCGATGCGCCGCCCCGGTTGGACGGCGGTCTTGGGCGGGCGCAGCCGCTCGCCGAGGTAGGCGGCGGTGGCGTCGAGGTCGGCGACCGTCCACGCCAGGCCCCAGAACCGCGTCGGCCCGTCGCCCGTCGATGTCCGGGGTCCGACGACCTCGAGTACGACGGGTCCGGCTTTGAAGAACGCCTGGCGCATCGGGCGGGCGTCGGTGCCGGTGTCGCGTGTCCGGCGGAGCTCGTGGCCCTGCCCCTCGAGGTCGGCGATGGTGCGGCCGAGGTCGGGCGTCGTCAGCACGACGTGGTCGAGCGCGACCACTCCATTCGGGTGCGGGTGTTCGTCTTCAATGGGTGTGTCACCCGCGGCGCGGAACCCGCCGATGGACGACGATTCGGCGCCGAGGACGAACCGGACGCCGCTGGCGCGGACGCACCCGTCGTCGTCGATCGTGAAGCCGAGCGAGGCCCACAGCGGGGCCGGGTCGCCGACGAACACGGCGTCGAGCTCGGGCATGGGGGCAAGCTAATTCGCTTTCGCCCGTCGGGGTCGGGGAGCAGACTCGAACCCCCGTGAGCGCAACCACCATCACCATCGAGTCGTACGACGCCCACGGCGCTCCCGAGGCGACGGTACGCGCGGCGTTCACCCTCATGCAGGCCGAGGACGCCGAGCTGCGCCCCACCGAGCCGCCCTACACGTGGGCGGTTTTCGAAGGCCTGCATCGGGCGACCAACCCGGGCGAGCGCTACCTCCACTTCCTCGCCATCGACGGCGACGGGCGGGCGGTCGGCACCCTCGACGCCGAGCTTCCTGCGAACGGCGCCAACGAGCACCTGGCCCTGGTGCGGCTCTACGTGCTGCCGGCCGAGCGGCGGGCCGGCGTCGGCCGTGCGCTGGTGCGGGCGTTGGTCGAGGCGCTGGTGGCCGAGGGCCGCACCCACGTGCGCGGCCAAGTCGTCGAGGGCTCCGACGGCGACCCCTTCGCCGCCGGCCTGGGCGCCACCGTCGGCCGCACCAACCGCAAGAGCCGGATGCGCCTCGACCTGGTCGACCGGTCGATGCTCGAAGGTTGGGTCCGCCGTGCCGAGGCCGAAGCCGCCGGCTACTCCCTCGTCGGCTTCGACCGCTCCTGCCCGGACGAGTGGATCGAGGAGTACCTCCGGGTCAAGGAGACGATGAACACCGCGCCCAGGGGCGAGCTCGAGACCGAGGATTGGCGCCATTCGGTGGAGGAGACCAGGGCGTCGGAGGCCGCGCTGGCCGCCGCCGGCCTCGTCAGGTGGAGCTACCTCGTGCGCCACGACGCCAGCGCCACGTTCGCCGGCTTCACCGAAGTCGTGCTCAACGACGACGCTCCCCACCACGCCTGGCAGGGCGGCACCGCCGTGCGCCCCGAGCACCGCAACCACGGCATCGGCCGGTGGCTGAAGGCGGCCATGGCCCTGCGCCTCCTCGACGAGCGGCCGTCGACGCGCACGGTCGACACCGAGAACGCGTACAGCAACGCCGCCATGTTGGGCATCAACAACGCCATGGGCTTCGAGGTGATCCAGACGGTGAACGACTGGCAGGTGCCGGTGGCGACGTTGGAGGCACGCGCATGAGTTGGCAGATCGAGCGCTTCGACCCCGCGGCCGCGACCGACGACGAGCTCCGGGCCCGCTACGCCCTCGACGCCGAGATCGAGGGGGAGCTGTGGTCGGAAGACCCGGTCATGCCCTTCGACGCGTGGAAGCACCGCATCCTCGACGCGCCCTCGTGGAACCGCACCGCCCGGTGGGTGGCGTGGGACGCGGGCCGCACCCGCGTCCTCGGGGCCAGCCGGCTCGCCATGGGCTTCACCGAGACCAACCGCCACCTGGGCGAGGTCGAAGTGTCCGTCACCAAGGCGGAGCGGCGGGGCGGTCTTGGCCGGGCCCTGCTGGTGCCGGTCGTGGCCGAGGCCGAGAGCGAGGGGCGGACGCTGCTCAACGGCGGCGGCCCGACCGACGGCGACGGCAACGCCTTCGCCGAGGCCCTGGGCGCCGAGCGCAAGATCACCGAGCGCAAGAGCCGCATGGTGCTGGCCGGCGTCGACCGGCCGATGCTCGAGGGCTGGACGGCCAAGGCCGAGGAGCGGGCCGCCGGCTACTCGCTGCTGCGATGGGACGGGCCCGCGCCCGACGAGTACCTCGACAAGTTCGTGGCCCTGACGATGGTGATGAACACCGCGCCCCGCGACGACCTCGAGATGGACGACTGGATCCACACGCCCGAGCGCCATCGCGAGCAGGAGGAGCGGGCCCTGCGCCAGGGCTACAAGTGGTGGACGGTGGTCTGCCGCCACGACGAGACCGACGAGCTGTGCGGCTTCACCGAGTTCGTGTTCCCGCCCTACGACCCGACGGCGGCGTGGCAGGAGGCGACCGCGGTCGACCCGGTCCATCGCGACAAGGGCATCGGCCGTTGGCTCAAGGCGGCCAACGCCCTCAGGCTCATGGACGAGCACCCCGAGGTCACCCACGTCGACACCTGGAACGCGTTCTCCAACGCCCCGATGCTCGGCATCAACATCGCCATGGGCTTCGAGGTCGTGAAGTCCTACACCGAGTACCAGATCCCCACCGACCGCCTGGCCGCCGCCCTCAAGTCGTTTTGACAGCCCGATACCGCCAAATTTGGCGGTATCCGGCTGTCAAAAGCAGAGGGTGGGGCTACTTCTTGTTGCCGCGGTTGGGCTTGCGGCCGTGGTTGGCCTTCTTGCGCCGGGCGCGGTTCTTGGCCTTGACGGTTCGCTTCGACATGGAAAGCGAGGTTACCGGGCGCCGGTAGCCTGCAACCAAATGGAACGGTTCGGGTTCGTCGGCCTCCCCAACGCCGGCAAGTCGTCGCTCTTCAACGCGCTGGCGGGTGGCGGAGCCCTGGCCGCGCCCTACCCGTTCGCCACCAAGGACCCCAACGTGGGCCGGGCCAGGGTGCCCGACCACCGCCTCGACGCCCTGGCCGAGATGTCGAAGTCGAAGAACGTGGTCCACGCCGCGTGCGAGTTCATGGACATCGGCGGCCTGGTCGCCGGGGCCAGCCAGGGCGAGGGCCTGGGCAACAAGTTCCTCGGCGGCATCCGCGAGGTCGACACCATCGTCTACGTGCTGCGGGCCTTCGAGGACGACGACGTCATGGGCCCGTCGGACCCCATCGAGCACCTCTCGACGGTCGAGACCGAGCTCTGCCTGGCCGACCTGGCCACGGTCGAGAGCCAGCTCCCCAAGAAGGAGAAGGCGTCGAGGCTCGACAAGACCCTCGCGGCCGAGGTGGCGGCGCTGGCCGCGGCCCGGGCCGCCCTCGACGCCGGCACCCCGATCTACCGCTCGGCCCTCGACGACGAGGCCAGGGCACTGCTGAAGCCGTCGTTCCTGCTCACCAACAAGCCGGTGCTGGCCGTGGTCAACGTGGGCGAGGACGACCTCGACCGCATCGACGAGAAGATCAAGCCGGTGGTGGACGAGATGGCGGGCCACGCCGACGTGCTCGGCATGTGCGTCCAGCTCGAGGCCGAGGCCGCCCAGCTCGCCGAGCACGAGCGGGCCGAGATGCTCGACGCCCTCGGCCTGGGCGAGGGCGCCCTCCCGAGGGTGGTCAAGGCCGCCTACCACCTGCTCGACCTGCGGACCTTCCTCACCACTGGCGAGAAGGAGAGCCGGGCCTGGACGTTCCGGGCCGGGGCCAAGGCCCCCGAGTGCGCCGGCGTCATCCACTCCGACCTGCAACGGGGCTTCATCAGGGCCGAGGTGGTCCATTGGGACGAGCTCCTCGAGCTGGGCTCGTGGTCGAAGGCGAGGGACGCCGGCAAGCTGCGGATCGAGGGCAAGGACTACGAGGTCGTGGACGGCGACGTCCTGGAGATCCGCTTCAACGTGTGAGGCTGGCGGTATGCCCTGGCTCCTGCGAGACGGCGAGGTGCTGGCCGCCGTGGAGGTGGCGGGGACGCTGGGCGAGCGCATCCGGGGCCTGCTCGGCCGGGACGGCATCGACGGGGCGCTGGTGATCGAGCGGGCGAGGTCGGTACACACCGTGGGTATGCGCTTCCCGATCGACGTCGCCTTCTGCACCGCCGACCTGGTGGTCGTGAGGACGACGACGGTGCCCCGCCACCGGGTGACGAGGCCACGCCTCCGGACCGGGTCGGTGATCGAGGCCGAGGCCGGCGCCTTCGAACGCTGGCGCCTCCGGCCCGGCGACCAGCTCGAGCTCACGACGTGACCGTGACCGGGACCGGCAAGCTCATCCTCGTCGCCACCCCCATCGGCAACCTGGGCGACCTCAGCCCGAGGGCGGTCGAGGCCCTGGCCGGAGCCGACGTGATCGCCTGCGAGGACACGCGGCACAGCCGCAAGCTCCTCCACCACGCCGGCATCACCAGCCGCCGCCTGCTCGCGGTCCACGCCCACAACGAGCAGGAACAGGCCGCGAGACTCGTACAGGAGATGGCCAATGGTGCGGTCGTGGCCTTCGTGACCGACGCCGGCACCCCCGGCATCAGCGACCCGGGCGAGCGCCTGGTGGCCGCGGTCGTCGAGGCCAACATCGACGTCGAGGTGGTGCCAGGACCGGCGGCGGTGATCGCCGCCCTCGTCGTGAGCGGCCTACCGACGGCCCGCTTCTGCTTCGAGGGCTTCCTCCCCCGCAAGGGCAAGGACCGCACCCAACGCCTCGGCGAGATCGCCGGCGAGCGCCGTACGACCGTCGTCTACGAAGCCCCCCACCGCCTCACCTCGACCGTCGACGACCTGGCCCAGGCCTGCGGCGGCGATCGCCGCATCGCCATCGCCCGCGAACTCACCAAGAAGTTCGAAGAGGTCTGGCGCGGGACATTGAACGAAGCCGCAGCGCGGGTCAAGGAAACGGACGCCAAGGGCGAGTACGTGCTGGTGATCGAGGGCGCGCCCCTTCCTCCGCCGCCGACGGAGGAGGACATCGAAGCCGCGTTGCGGGCGCGCCAAACCACCGGTCTGTCGACCCGTGATGTTGTCACTCAGGTCGCAATCGACCTCGGCGTGGGGCGCCGGATGGTTTACGAAGTGGCGAAGCGGCTCGACAACTCGGCGTGACACGACTCGCAAAGTGCGCGGTCGCGATAGGTCGCCAGGCCGTCGGTTGCTCCGCAGAACGTGCAACCCACGTTCAGCTTTCGCAAGATGATGGAGTCGCCGTCGACCGAAATCTCCAGCGCGTCGCCTGTCTGAATCCCGTGGAGTCGACGTAGCTCCACGGGCAGCACGATACGCCCGAGGTCATCGACCTTGCGGGCCATGCCGGTGTCTTTCACACGCTCCTACTTTCCCTCGCCGCCGGTAGGCTCAACGAGCCATGGGCCGTTTCTACGCCACAACACCGATCTACTACGTAAACGATGCGCCCCACATCGGCCATGCATACACCACCGTGACAGGTGATGCATTGTGTCGCTGGCACAGAATCTCCGGCGACGACGTGTTCTACCTCACCGGGACCGACGAGCACGGTCTCAACATGCTTCGGGCCGCAAACGCCCAAAACTTGAGCCCCAAGGAGCTGGCCGACCGCAACAGCGCCCGCTTCCGGGAGACGTGGGACGAGCTCGACATCGCCTACGACCAGTTCATCCGCACGACCGAGCCGCGGCACTACACCGCCACCCAGAAGTTCTTGCAGGCGGTGTACGACCGCGGCGACATCGAGCTGCGCACCTACGAGGGCCTCTACTGCGTGGCCTGCGAGGCGTACTACAGCGAGGACGAGGCCGTCGACGGCAACTGCCCGATCCACCGCCGGCCGCTCGAGCTGCTGGCCGAGGAGAACTGGTTCTTCCTCCTGTCGCGCTACCAGCAACCGCTGCTCGACTGGTACGCGGCCCACCCCGAGGCGGTGTACCCCGACACCCGCCGCAACGAGGTGCTCGGCTTCGTGAAGGGCGGGCTGCAGGACATCTCGATCAGCCGCTCGTCGTTCGACTGGGGCGTGCCCCTCCCGTGGGACCCGAAGCACGTGGCCTGGGTGTGGTTCGACGCGCTGCCGAACTACATCACCGCCGCTGGCTACGGCGCCGACGACGACGAGTTCGCCAAGTGGTGGCCGGCCGACTACCACCTCATCGGCAAGGACATCCTCCGCTTCCACGCCGTCTACTGGCCCGCCATGTTGATGTCGGCCGGGCTCGAGCCGCCCCGCCACGTCGCGGCCCACGGTTGGTTCCTCGTCGGCGGCGAGAAGATGTCGAAGACGCGGCTCAACCAGATCGCGCCCGGCGACCTGATCGCCGACTTCGGCGTCGACGGCGTCCGCTACCACTTCCTGCGCGACCTGGCCTTCGGTCCCGACGGCGACTTCTCCTACGAGGGCATGGTCAACCGCTACAACGCCGACCTGGCCAACCAGCTCGGCAACCTCTTCTCCCGGGTCGCGACGGTGGTGGGCAAGAAGTGCAACGGCGTCGGGCCCGCGCCTTCGCCGACCTCGCCCTTGGCCGACGTGGTTGCCTCGGCCTACGCCGCCGCCGCCGCCGGTTGGGCCAAGCCCAATCCGTCGGAGGCGCTGGAAGCGACGTGGCGCATCGTGCGCGAGTCGAACGCCTACCTCGAAACCAACGAGCCGTGGAAGGCCGAGCCCGGCGCGGCCGTCGACACCGTCATGGGCGATGCCCTCGAAGCGCTGCGCATCGTCTCGATCCTGGCGTGGCCGGCGATGCCCTCGACGTGTACCGAGCTCTGGCGCCGCTTGGGCCTCGGCGGCGACGGCCCTTCGTCGCAACGGTTGCCCGACGCCGCCGCGTGGGGCGGCTACCCCGGCGGCCTGGCCGTCGAGAAGGGCGACCCGCTCTTCCCCCGCAAGTGACCTGGACCGACTCGCACTGCCACCTGCCCTACGAAGGGTTGGAGGACGTCGACGCCGTGATCGCCGCCGCGCACGCGGCTGGGGTCGATCGCATGATCTCGGTCGGCACCGACGCCGAGCAGTCGGCCGCGGCCATCGAGGTCGCGGGGGCGCACGACAACGTGTGGGCCACGGTCGGGTTGCACCCGCACGACGCGGTGCAGGGCGTGGCGTCGATCGTGGCCTTGCTCGACCGGCCCAAGGTCGTGGCCGTGGGGGAGTGCGGCCTCGACTATCACTACGACCACTCGCCCCGCGAGGTCCAACGGGAGGCGTTCGCGGCCCAGGTCGCGCTGGCCAACGAGCGCGACCTCGCCCTCGTGATCCACACGCGGGAGGCGTGGGACGACACCTTCGCCGTGCTCGCGGCCGAGGGGATGCCGGCCCGCACGGTCTTCCATTGCTTCACCGGCGGGCCCGAGGAAGCCGGGCGGTGCCTCGACATCGGGGCCTCGCTGTCCTTCAGCGGCATCGTGACCTTCAAGCGGGCCGACGACCTCAGGGCAGCGGCGGCGCTGTGCCCCCTCGACCGGCTGCTGGTCGAGACCGACTCGCCCTACCTCACGCCCGAACCCCATCGGGGGGCCCGCAACACGCCCGCCCTGGTGGCCGTGGTCGGGGCCGCTGTGGCCGCTGTGAAGGGTGTTGACGTCCAGGATCTGGCTCGGGCCACGTCGGCCAACGCCACCGCCCTCCTCCGTTTGCCGCCGCCCTAGAACACTGTCTAGGGTCCCCCAAGCCCCATGAGACGACACCCTGCCTGGGGGAGGCGGTGGGTCCCGGCTTTTGCCCTCACCTTGGGCATGGCCGTGGTTCCGCTCGCTTCCCTGGCTCGAGTAGACGACGCCTCGCCCCACACCACCGCACTGGTGGTGGCCGCTGGCGACCCTGCGGGCGCCGAGCGCATCGCCGCCTTCTCGCCCTCGGCCGGGCGGGCCAGCCGGTCCTCGGCGCTCCAACCGGCCGACGACCGGACCGTGCCCACCACGTCGACGTCGACCACGGCCGCCCCGGTCACCACCACGACGGCCAAGCCCAAGCCGAAGGTGGTGGTGACGACGACCACGGCCAGGCCCAAGCCGGCGCCGACCACGACGACGACGACGGCCAAGCCCAAGCCGCCGCCCACCACCACGACCACGGCCCCGGCCGCAACGGCGAATCGCCAAGAGGGCGGGGCGTCGTTCCACGACTACGCCAACGCCTCGACCTGCGCCCACCGGTCGCTGCCCTTCGGCACCGTGCTCACCGTCACCAACCTGGCCAACGGGAAGCAGGCCACCTGCACGGTCAACGACCGCGGGCCCTACGTCGCCGGGCGCATCGTCGACCTGTCCCGGACGACGTTCGGCCAACTGGCGCCGGTGTCCTCGGGCGTGATCCAGGTCTCGATCGAGTGGTGACCGCGCCCTGACGCTGACCAGGCGCCAGGTGCTCGACCTGCTCGACACCCACGGGCTGCGCCCCAGCCGGGCCCTCGGGCAGAACTTCGTCGCCGACGCCAACACCGTCCGCCGCATCGCCCGGCTCGCCGGTGTCGGCGCCGGTGATCGGGTGGTCGAGATCGGGGCCGGCCTCGGCTCGCTCACGTTGGCGTTGGCCGAGACCGGCGCGTCGGTGACGGCCATCGAGCTCGACCGCCACCTCGTGCCGGTGCTGCGTTCTGTCGTCGAACCCGCGGGCGTGCGCGTGGTCGAGGCCGACGCCCTCACCTTGGACTGGCCGGCCTTGCTCGGCGACGGCGGCTCCTGGGCGTTGGTCGCCAACCTCCCCTACAACGTGGCCACGGCGCTGGTGGCCGACCTCCTCGACGGCGTGCCCGCCATCACGTCGATGTTGGTGATGGTGCAGAAGGAGGTGGGCGAGCGGCTGGCGGCGTCGGCGGGGGACGACGCCTACGGTGCGGTGTCGGTGAAGGTGGCGTACTGGGCCGAGGCCAAGGTCGTGGGCAAGGTGCCGCCGACGGTCTTCGTGCCCCAACCCAACGTCGACTCCGCGCTGGTGCGCATCGACCGCCGTCCCGTGCCCGCAGTCGATCCTTCGGTGGTCGGCCCTGATCGCCTCTTCGAGGTCGTGCGGGCCGGCTTCGCCCACCGCCGCAAGATGCTCCGGGGCGCGCTGGCCGGCGTGGTGACGCCCGAGGCCTTCGAAGCCGCCGGCGTCCGCCCCGAAGCCCGCGCCGAAGAGCTCGACGTCCACGCGTGGGGAAGGCTCGCCGCCCATGACTGAGCCGTGGGGGGGGGGGG